>JBDKSY010000085.1:0-3971 GCA_039680395.1 Anaerolineaceae bacterium
CCACCAGCCAGGCCAGCAAAAACTCCTCCCAGAATGAGGGATAATGCCTGATAGAAAGGAACCGGAATACCTGCATATCGTGCTGCTTCTGGGTTTGAGCCTACAGCTCGAATGCGGTAACCGATACTCGTCCGCCATAAGAAAATAAACACAATGATTGCCAGGATCACAGCGATGATGGCACCAGAATGAAGCAGAGTGCGGGGAACCAGTTTAGTCAACCAGACTGCTTTAGGTAGAAGAGCAGATTGAGCTATTTGGGTGCCAGCTTCAAGCTCCGCGGGGTCGATCATGGGACCTCGTAAGAGGAAGTTGGAAAGCTGTACGGCGATGGCATTCATCATGACAGTGCTGAGGATTTCATTGACTCCAAGCCGTGATTTCAGCACACCGGGTATTCCACCCCAAAGACCACCAGCCAGTGCACTGCAGATCAATGAGAGGGGGAGGATGATGAATCGGGGAAGGTTTGGAAAGCCAACTGAAAATGCAGTTGCTGCCAGCGCACCGGCGATGAACTGGCCTTCGCCACCGATGTTGATGATCCCACCTCGAAATGCAATACAGACTCCCAGGCCTACCAGGAGCAGAGGGGTGGCTTTCACCAATGTTTGAGTGATGCCCGAGACGTCTCCAAATGCACCCTTGAGGAGCTGCCAGTATGCTTCCAATGGATTTACTTTGAAGATGAGCAAAAGAAGTGCCCCGATCAGCAAAGCCAGTGGAACTGCCAGAAGAGGGAGCAGGGCGTCTACTGTCTTGTTGAGAAATTCTTTGAAATTCCATTTAGCATGCATCAGACAGGTTACCCTTTCATTGAAAAGAATAGCCCCAGGTTCACACCATTAAGAAAGGATCGCGAGAATTACCCTCGAGTGCGAACCAGACGCAAAGACAGAAATTTATCGTTATAAATGTTTACACCTAAGACTACTGGAATGTTCGCCGGGTTGAAAAACACATCATTAAACCGGATAAGAGAAGTACCTGTATCAAGATGGAAAATCTGCGATAAGTTTTCATCTACCAGAATACTGTGTATGTCAGAAGTTGAATAACTTAAATCTTCGGCTGCAAACTGATGCATGAAATCATAGATCGAAAGTGAATAATCTGAGGCTGAACAATTTGTTTTGATAAGCTTTGTTGGAATGAGATTGAGTGAAAAGATCACCGGGGTGTTATTTGCAAAGAAGAGTCGTTGAATTTCTAAAAGTGGTGAACCGGGGGTAATTTCGAGCTCTGCAGCTACTTCTTTTGTAGCTGGTAACAGGTTTGTTGTCAATACTTTGGTAGAAGGAGTGTATCCACTGTCTTCAATTAATTGCGGGAAACTCCACAAGTTCATTAACTGAGTGCGGAATTGGAGAGACCGTTTGTTGATAAAGGTGCCATCTCCATGACGACGGATCACGACACCTTCAGCCACAAGAGAATCCATTGCATTGCGGATGCTGGTGCGCGAAACACCAAACTCTTCAGCAAGCGCTGATTCAGAAGGCAGGCGGCTACCAGCCGAATAGATACCCTGCTGAATGCGGCTGCGGATAATCTGATTTATCTGGTCAATGATAGATTCGGGTTTCTTGAGCGCCATGGTTCAAATGTGTAGCTTGTGAGACAGGTAAAAAGTGAAAAACTTAATAGACGACTATCGTCTTACATCTGTGATAATCATAGCAATTTCTTTATTGAGAGTCAATAATGAATTTAAAATTTTGCCTGGAATATTTTCTTTCAGAACTTAAAATCGTTCGCGAGCATTGTATATTTGATTAATAAGATAAAATAGGTATAATTAGGATGATAACGCTTCCGGATGGAGGTTTGATTATATGGAAAAGAAGGAATATCTTAACTTATATCATCAGATGGTGCTTATTCGCCGGCTGGAAGAACAGGCTGCTGAGCTTTATCAACAGGGGAAAATTGGCGGTTTTTTACATCTTTATATTGGTCAAGAAGCTGTCAGCACCGGACTTATTTCAGCGCGTAAACCAGAAGACAGAGTGATCACGGCATACCGCGATCATGGGGTCGCGATTAATTGTGGGCTGCCCGTAAATGCGGTGATGGCAGAATTACTGGGGAAATCTACCGGAGTCTCAAAAGGGAAAGGTGGCTCCATGCACATGGCTGATGTGACTAAAAATTTCTGGGGCGGTCATGCCATTGTAGGGGCTCATCTTCCTCTTGCTGCTGGCCTGGCGCTGGGAGATGTCTACCGTGAACAAAAAGCTGTAACCATCTGTATGTTTGGTGATGGAGCGACCAATATTGGATCCTTCCATGAAGCACTCAATCTGGCAAAGGTGTGGAATTTACCCGTGGTTTGGGCGTGTGAGAACAACCAGTATGGCATGGGAACAACGATCGAAAGGGCATCTGCCGTTTCGGAAATCCGCCGAAAGGCAGATGGGTATGGGATGAAAAACGATGTTGTAGACGGCATGGATGTGATGGCTGTGCGCGAAAAAGCCCTGAACATTTTTGAAGAAGTAAGGAACGGAAGCGGTCCCCAATTCCTGGAAATTAAAACATATCGTTTCCGCGGGCATTCCATGGGAGACCCTGAGCGGTATCGCAAACAGGAAGAGGTACATGCCTGGCAGGAAAATGACCCCATAGGGATCTTTCACCGCTACCTGCTGGAACAGAAAATCGCTGCGGAAGCTGAGCTTCAAGAGGTGGTTGTTCAGGCAGAAGCTGAGGTAAAAGCTGCCGTCGAATTTGCGGAATCCAGCCCGGAGCCAGCACCAGAAGCTTTGTATGAGAATGTGTACGTGGAAGGGTAGGGAGGGAAATAACTATGACACGGATCACGATGCGCGAAGCTATCTCACAGGCACTGTGGGAAGAAATGGAAAAAGACCCCGATGTTTTCATCATGGGGCAGGAGGTTGGGGTTTGGGGTGGTACGTATGCCGTAACCAAAGGATTTTATGACCACTTTGGACCTAAAAGGGTGCGCGATACTCCTATTTCAGAAAGTGCGATCGTTGGGGCTGCGATCGGAGCGGCGTTAACCGGGTTACGACCGGTAGCAGAGCTCATGACAATCAACTTTGCTTTTATTGCAATGGATCAAATCGTTAACGAGGCAGCCAAACTGCATTATATGTTTGGCGGACAGATGGTACTTCCAGTGGTTATTCGAACCGTAGGCGGTGGTGGACGCCAATTGGGGGCTACTCACTCGCAAACCCCTGATGCGATCTTTGCTCATTTTCCCGGATTGAAGGTGGTTGCGCCAGGTACCCCTGCAGATGCAAAAGGATTATTGAAGGCAGCCATCCGTTCGCAAGACCCGGTGTTATTCATCGAACATGCCACATTGTATCAGACACGAGGAGAAGTTCCTGATGGAGAGTATATTGTGCCGATTGGAAAGTCCATCGTACAGCGACCAGGTAGGGATGTAACCATCGTGACATATTCCAAAATGCTTGAAATCTCACTCAAGGCAGCGGAAAAGTTGTCTGTGGAAGGAATTGAAGCGGAGATCGTTGACCTGCGTTCGCTGCGGCCATTGGATATGGAACCAGTGATCGAGAGTTTCAAGAAGACCAACCGGGCAGTGATCGTTGAAGAGGGGTGGCCTTCATATGGGGTGGGGGCTGAGGTTTCTTCTCGTATCTACGAGCAGGCATTTGATTATGTGGATGCGCCAATCAAAAGAGTGGCACAAAAGGAAGTTCCTCTACCTTATAACCGTACTCTGGAGCAAATGGCAATTCCAGATGTAGACAACGTGATCGCGGCTGTAAAGGAGGTGCTGTAATGGCTGAATTGATTAATATGCCCAAATTGGGTTTTGATATGGCAGAAGGAACACTGGTGCGCTGGGTGATCGCTGAAGGTGAAACGGTTGCGAAAGGTGCAGTGTTGGCAGAGATCGAAACGGATAAAGCCACGGTTGAAGTGCAATCCAGCGCTGAAGGTGTGGTATTTCGTCACCTGGTGGAAACGGG
>JBDKSY010000086.1:0-10810 GCA_039680395.1 Anaerolineaceae bacterium
CCAATGACTGCTGCGGATTGTGATGCAAAATAATACAAACCAGTGAATGCACCGATCCGTTTTTCATCACCATGATCATAAACTAATGGCAGGCTGTTCACGTTGACCCACGCCCAGAAGAAGCCTACAAGGATCATCGCAATAATAAATGTCGTCATCCCCGTCACAAGCAGTTTACTGATCAAAAATACAGGTATCAAAGCAGCCAGACCAAAAATGATGATTTTTCGCTTCCCCATCTTTACAGCCAGCATTCCCGCGGGAATTGCAAAAGCAATAAAAGAAAGATTTGCAATAGAAGCAATTATCGAAGCGGTACCTGGTTTGATCCCAAGAGAAAATACTGCAAAAGAAGAAAGCCCGGTTTCTACTGCATTGAATCCACAGAACCACAAGAAGATCGAAAGCAGCATGAATAATGCAGATTTATCTTTGCTGGCAAATACCGCTTTCAAGTTCGGTATCAGCCCCATTATGCTCTCATTTTTGTTCGTTTCAGAATGTTCATACTTGTGTTCTTTTACGAATATAAAAACCACGATCATGGCAACCATCAGTGCAATTGCACCCGCCAAAAAAGGTCCTGATCTTCCAAATGCATTAAAGATCACTCCCCCACCGACAAATGCCAGCACACCACCAACCCCGCCCATCAGGTTGATAACACCATTGGCTCTACTGCGCTCTTCTGGCTTGAACAGATCTCCCAGCCACGAAATGACAGGTGATCGGAATAATGCCATACCAAAATTGGTGATCAAAATAAATACCGCGATCGCCAGTACGCTTTGAGCTAATGGGATCGAAATAAAACCCACCAACGCAATTGGTAATCCTAACAATATCCAATTTTTCCGCCTTCCCAGACGTGTCCAGGTGCGGTCACTGCGTGCCCCCACCCAGGGTTGGACGAAAATGTTGATCAGGTTATCCCAGGTCATAATGAACATAGCCAGAGAGGGTGCCAGGGCAAATCCCCACAAATTGGGAAGCTCTTTCCCCGACTCTAAAAGTTGTTTTTCAAATTCTGGATTACCGGCTTGAAGAATGAGCGGTAGCCACTGGTTGAATATTGGCCATAAAATGCTAATACCAAGAAAGCCAAACCCAACCAGGAAAGTACGCCCCCAGGGAAACGATTTCTTTTCCATCAATTCCTCCTTTTAGTCCTTAATGGTAGAGATGATTAAAGCTTATAAATTACGTATTTTCGAGTAAATCCGGGCGTTGTCGCCTGGTTCTTAGTAAACTTTGTTCACGGCGCCATTCTGCAATCTGCGCATGATTTCCCGAAAGCAACACAGGTGGTACTTCCCATCCACGGAATTCTTCAGGACGGGTGTAATGCGGATATTCCAAAAGACCATCTCCAAAGCTGTCATCCATTGCCCCATCAGGATCTCCCAGCACACCAGGGATGAACCTCGAAACCGCATCAATAACCATCAATGCTGGCAATTCACCACCCGTCACCACAAAATCTCCGATGGATATTTGTTCTGTTACCAGGTGCTCGATCACCCTCTCATCAATCCCTTCGTACCTTCCACAGAGCAGTGCAATGTGCTCATAACGAGTAAATTCTCTGGCGATTTCTGTTGTGAATGGTCTTCCCTGAGGTGAAAGATAGATCACCGGACAACCGGGCGGTGAACCTAAAACCGATTCAACCGCTTCGAAAATGGGTCCCGGTTTCATCACCATTCCACCGCCTCCCCCATAGGGAGCATCGTCTGTGATATGGTGTTTATCATGTGTGTAAGCCCGAATATCATGCACATGCACTTCAATAAGTGATCTTTCGATCGCTTTTTGTAAAATACTCACCCCCAGATAAGGAGGAAACATTTCAGGAAGAAGAGTAAATACATCAAAACGCATAGTTCGATTTTATATGCATGGTTGTCTATCCGCAAGTGATAAATAGCTATAAATGAGTGAAAGATAAAATCCAATCCACACCAGATTTAAATTATGGTAAGATGAAAACATGTACTTACAAGGAAGTAAATGGAGCATGACGCGCCGGAAGAAACGCTCTAATCCCTGGCGAGTTCTGGTATTGATCTTTTTAGTAGCCGGTGCGATCTATCTCAACCAGGTGGTAGTTCCTAACACACCACCCCTCTTTATGCCTACCCCAACACCAACCCGTTCGCCAGAATCATATGTCACTGAAGCTCAGAGCCTCGAAGGAGAAGGAAAGTATTCACAAGCCATCGAAAGCTATAAACAGGCAATTGATGCCGATCCAAAGAATCCTTCAAATTTCATAGCGCTGGCACGCTTGCAGGTCTATACCGGCAATTATGCCGATGCGGAAAAAAATGCACGCAATGCTCTTTTGCTTAACCCCAATAACAGTATGGCCAACGCGGTGCTTGGTTGGGTGCTTGGCATGCAAGGAAATTATCTTGATGCAGAAAGTTCTTTTAAACGAGCTATCGAACAGGATCCCAACAGTGCCATCGTGTATGCCTATCAGGCAGAGGTGTACGCTTTACAATCAGAATCTGACCAGGCAACATTGAATACGCTGCAATACGCAATTGATGCATCACGGAAAGCACAACAACTGGACAATTCCATTATGGAAAGTCACCGGGCACGCGGGATCGTATTGGAGCTGACCCAGAACTATAGTGAAGCAGTCACGGAATTCGAAGCCGCCATCGCCATCAACCCAAATATTGCAGACCTGCACCTTGCATTGGGTCGAAATTACCGTGCTCTTGAAATTTACGATAAAGCCATCGAAGAATTTACCCGTGCCAATGCGCTTAACCCTGCTGACCCTTTGCCAGATACTTATATTGCCCGAACCTATTTGACCGTTGGCGAATTTGCTAAAGCGATCCAGTTCGCCCAGTCAGCAGTCGTAGATGCTCCACAGGACCCATACATGTATGGAAACCTGGGGACCATGTATTATCGTAATCTTCAATATGCCGAAGCAGTAATTAACCTTCGGTTGGCGATCAAGGGCGGTACCACAGGAGATGGTCTGGAAGTGTCTGGTCTGCCATTGGATGTTGGGCGTGTCGGTGAATACTATCAAACGTATGGCCTGGCATTGGCACGTACTGGCGAATGCGGTGAAGCATTACAGATCTCTCAGGCAGTTCAACAGGTCTTATCCAGCGATGAAACTGCCATGTATAATGCGAATGAGGTCATCAACATTTGTTCTGAAGTTGCTGAAATGACCCCCACGATCGAATCATCAGAAGAAGTTACTCCCACTCCGTAAGTCAAATGAACCTGAACGGTAAGCAATTAACTTTTCGCAAGCAACGTTTCACGCTCCGGCCCTATCGCATCCTCATCCTCCTGGCAGCGGTTCTGGGCGGATTCTTTATCATTCGCGCATTCCAAACGGAACAGATCAAGCCTTTGTTTTCTCCCACGCCTTTCCCTACACGCACTTCTGCTTCGTTTGCTGAAGAAGGAAACACATTTTTTGTTGCAGGGGATTTGAATGCGGCGATCACAGCTTATCAAGAAGCGGTAAAAATTGACCCAACAAACGGTGATCTGGCAGCAGATCTGGCACGCATTCAGGTATATTCGTCCGCATCATTAACAAATGACGCAGAGAAAAAAGCCAGGCTTGAAGAGGCACTGACAACCATTAACAATGCAAAGGAAGTTGACCCAACGAACAGCATGGTTCTGGCAGTGAGATCGTTTGTCCTGGATTGGTACTCCAATCCTACACTTGTAGGGAAAGAGGAATCAGAAAAACTCCTGCTTGAAGCGAATCAAGAAGCGGTTACTGCTATCCAACTGGATAATAAAAATACACTGGCGCTGGCATATTATGCTGAAATCCTGAACGACCAGCAAAACTGGTTGCAGGCTGAACAATACATCCAGCAGGCTTTGCAACGTGACCCCACGATCATGGACGTACACAGAGTCAATGCCCTGATCCAGGAAACCCTCAGTAATTATGGTCTGGCGATCGAATCATACAAGCGTGCAGCAGAGATCAACCCTAATCTCACTTTCTTATATATCAACATTGGTGTGAACTATCGCCAACTTGAACAATATGAGATGGCATTGGAATATTTTGCAAAAGCGGCAAATATCAACGAAACCTTGAAGGTTAATGACCCAATTCCATATCTGGCAATTGGACGTACATATGCACAAATGGGTGAATTTTTCATCGCTTCACGCAATGTGATGAAAGCCCTGCAGTTGAATCCGACCAATTCGGATGTCTATGGACAGATCGGCGTGATCTACTTCAAAGCGCGCAATTATGAAGGAGCGATCTCTGCCTTAAAATGCGCAGTTGAGGGGTGTTCTGCTGCTGAAAGTTGTGAAGTACGCCAATGTGATTCAACGGTAGATCAAGCTGCAGTGATACAAGGGCTTCCCCTCTCTGACTCAACCCTCGAATATTATCTTTATTACAGCTCTGCCCTGGCAGGTATGCACCGATCGAATGATGATTATTGCTCGCTCGCCAAAGGCATATTGAAACAACTTCGCCAGAATTTCTCTGATGAACCCGTTGTTATGCAACTGGTTCAAACCAACGAAGAAATTTGCGGTTTTCCTTCTCAATAGAATATCAGAATTTTATAAGAACTAAAACAACCCTCTTGACTTTGCGATTGAACACAGGTAATATTGTCAAAGTTAGCACTCATGCTGTATGAGTGCTAAAAGATAGAAAAACTGTGTGATAATTTTGTACAGGAGGAATGTATGGCAATAAATCTTAAACCGTTGGGTAACCGTGTTGTCGTAGAACCCGTCGAACAGGAAGACGTTCTCGCTTCAGGTATTGTTCTCCCAGATACTGCAAAAGAAAAACCACAAAAGGGTGTGGTCCTTTCTGTTGGACCTGGCGATCGCGATGATAAAGGCAACCGCATTAAATTGGATGTCGCTGTAGGCGATACTGTTTTATTTGCCAAATACTCTGGCACTGAGATTAAAATCGATAGCAAGAAATTGCTCATCCTGCGTGAGACCGACTTACTCGCAATTGTCGAAAAGTAAGCCAGTTTGAAATCTTTCATTTGATATAAGGAGTTTTATTTATGGCAGCCAAACAATTAGTCTTTTCAGAAGAAGCTCGCCGTTGCTTAAAGGGCGGCATTGATATCCTTGCGAATGCAGTTGCTACTACCCTTGGTCCAAAAGGTCGTAATGTAGCACTCGATCGCAAATTCGGTTCCCCAACCATTACTCATGATGGTGTAACCGTCGCTAAAGAAATTGAATTAGAAGACCCCTTCCAGAATATGGGTGCTCAACTGCTCAAAGAAGCAGCCACCAAGACAAATGACATTGCCGGTGATGGTACTACAACCTCCACCGTTTTAGCACATGCCATTGTGACCGAAGGTTTAAAGACCCTCTCCGCTGGTGCAAACCCAATGCTGCTCAAACGTGGTATCGAAGCTGCATCAAAAGCAGTAGCTGATGAAATTCGTGCCCAATCCATTGGCATTACCACCAAAGAAGAAATTGCCAGCGTTGCCACCATTTCTGCCCAGGATAAAGCCATTGGCGATTTGATCGCTGAAGTAATGGACAAAGTTGGTAAAGACGGCGTTATCACCGTTGAAGAATCCAAGGGCCTCGAATTCGAAACTGAGTACGTCGAAGGTATGCAGTTCGATCGTGGGTATATCTCCCCCTACTTCGTAACCGATACCGAACACATGGAATCCGTCATCGAAGATCCTTATCTGCTCCTGCACGACAAGAAAATCTCCGCTGCTGCAGATATTGTCCCAATCCTCGAAAAATTAGTCCAGATTGGCAAACGTGACCTGGTCATCATCGCTGAAGACATTGATGGCGAAGCACTGGCTACTCTGGTTTTGAACAAACTACGCGGCATGATCAACGTATTGGCAGTCAAAGCCCCTGGTTTTGGCGATCGCCGCAAAGCCATGATGCAGGATATCGCTATCCTGACTGGTGCAACCGTGATTTCAGAAGAAACTGGCCGCAAGCTCGAATCTGTAACCGTTGCTGACCTGGGTCGCGCTGAAAAGATCAATGCTGACAAAGACAATACAACCATCATCGGTGGCAAGGGCGAAGAAGCCGAGATCAAAGGTCGCATTGACCAGATCCGCATCGAGATTGATAAGACCACCAGTGATTATGACCGCGAAAAACTGCAAGAACGCCTTGCAAAACTCTCCGGTGGCGTTGCCATCATTCGTGTTGGCGCTGCAACCGAAACCGAATTGAAAGAAAAGAAACATCGTGTTGAAGATGCCCTCTCCGCAACTCGTGCAGCAGTTGAAGAAGGTATCGTCCCTGGTGGTGGTGTCGCACTCATCAACTCCATGCATGTCCTTGATAGCATCAAGATGGGTGATGACGACGCGCAGATCGGTGTCAACATTGTTCGCAAGAGCCTCGAAGTTCCTATGCGCAAGATCGCCGAGAACGCTGGTAAAGAAGGTTCCGTCATTGTTGAGAATGTCCGCCAACACCAGAAAACCGAAAAGAACAATCGCATTGGTTACGATGTGATCAGCGATACGTACAAAGATATGGTCAAAGGTGGCGTGATTGACCCCGCGAAAGTTACCCGCGGCGCACTCGAAAATGCAACCTCTATTGCAGCCATGATCTTGACCACCGAAGCATTGATCACTGAGGTGCCGGAAAAAGAAAAGCCAGCACCCCCACAAATGCCTGAATACTAAACCATTCAAAGCATGAGATTTATGCATCCCGGGCTGGCCCCGGGATGCCTTTTTAACATCGTGTTAACGATGATTCGATTGTTTTATTCACGTGTATAATACTTTAGGAGAAAGATCTGATATATGGTTATTCAAAATTACTTAATTGATATGGATGGAGTCCTGGTACAGGGAAAGCGGTTGATCCCGGGTGCGGATAAATTTATTGACCAGATCCGTGCGAAAAAACGTAATTTCCTGGTTCTCACCAATAATTCCATCTACACTGCACGGGATCTGGCACATCGCCTCCAGCAAGCTGGCATCAACATTGATGAAAAAGAGATCTTCACATCCAGCATGGCGACCGCACGATTTTTAAAAAACCAGCATCCAGGTGGAACAGCTTTTGTCATTGGCGAAAGCGGTTTGACCCAATCAATACATGACATTGGCTATATTCTTACCGATACAAACCCTGATTATGTTGTATTGGGTGAGACATTTAATTATAGTTTTCAGATGATCACCAAGGCTGTTCGATTCGTCCTGGATGGTGCACATTTCATAGCCACAAATTCCGATCCTACTGGACCATCAGAAGATGGATTGCTCCCTGCTTGCGGTGCCATGGCTGCTCTGATCCAGCGCGCCACCAGCGTGAATCCTTTCTTCATCGGAAAACCTAATCCATTCATGATGCGGTCTGCGCTGAATTATCTGGGGGTGCACTCAGAAAATACTGTCATGATTGGCGACCGTATGGATACAGATATCATCGCAGGTGTAGAAAGCGGCATGGAAACATACCTGGTACTTTCTGGAATTACCCAGAAAGAATCGGTTACTCGCTTCCCATATCAACCAGGAAAGATATTTGATTCAGTTGCAGATATTGAGGTAATGTAAGTATTTAGAGATGAAATATTATTCAGTTTTCCAAAAGGAAATATATTTACAATACAGGGCACTCTTGTAGAGAGTTTGCCCTTTTTTTATCCTTATGGATGAATGCTGTTGTCATCAGGCAGGATCATTGATCATCATCGGAAAGGATAGTCAACGGTTATGTACAACAGATTGCGTGAATTGATCTTAGGTTCACCTCTCCCTACTTCGAAGCTAATGGAAAAACGATTGGATAAAATTCGAGCGCTGGCAGCGTTTTCGCCTGATGCGCTATCATCCATTGCGTATGCCAACCAGGAAATATATCTTGGGCTGGCAATAGCAGGGGCAGCCGGGCTCAGTTATTCCTTTCCAATAAGCATCGCCATTGTCGTTTTACTATCCATCGTTGCACTTTCGTACAGCCAGACCATCATGGCCTATCCCTCGGGTGGTGGTTCTTACGTGGTGGCGAAAGAAAACCTGGGTACCCTTCCTGGGCTGCTTGCTGCTGCAGCTCTGCTCATTGATTATGTCCTCACCGCTGCCGTGAGCCTGACCGCAGGTGTTGAAGCCATTGCTTCTGCATTTCCGGTTTTATGGAATTATCGTATTGAAACAGCTTTAGGTATTTTAGTCATCCTGACGTTATTAAATTTGCGTGGGTTGCAAGAAACCGGCTCCTTTATGTCGGTTCCCGTATATCTATTCCTGTTCACGTACATTCCCATGCTGATATATGGAATAATCCGCTTGAGTATTGAAGGCCCCACTCCCCTGGAAATGACAGCCCCTCCGGCACTGCAACCTCTAAGTACCATGCTGCTGCTCCATGCTTTTGCCACCGGTTGTACTGCCCTCACAGGCATTGAATCAATCAGCAACGGAGTACCAGTATTCAAGCCCCCAGAATCGGACAATGCGCGGAAAACATTGATCATAATGGCTTTATTGATGGGTCTTCTTTTCGCTGGCAGCATTGGCCTTACGCAAGGATTCGGAGTAATTGCCAGAAATAACGAAACCATTCTGTCAGCATTATCCAGGCACATCTTTGGAAATAATATCGGTTACTACATAATTCAGATCTCCACCCTGCTTATCCTTGCAGTTGCTGCCAATACCAGTTTTGCTGGTTTTCCCAGACTGGCAGCAGTGTTGGCAAAAGATAAATTCCTTCCACATCAGATGTCCAACCTGGGTGATCGTTTAGTATATACCTATGGCATCTTGCTCCTTTCATTGGCAGCAGCCATTTTGATCCTTATTTTTGGTGGCAAAAGCCATGCACTGATACCCCTTTTTGCAGTTGGTGCTTTTTTGGCTTTTACACTTTCGCAACTCGGCATGGTAAGGCACTGGCACCGCAGAAAAGAAAGAGGTTGGCAGGCAAAATCGTTTGTGAACCTGATCGGGGCAATAGTCACTGCCATTGCATTGATCATCATTGGGGTAAGCAAGTTTCTTGATGGCGCCTGGATTTCAGTTGTTATCATCCCCTTCATCATCCTTCTTCTTTTCCAGATCCGCTCGCATTATCGAAAGGTGGGAAAACAGCTTTCGCTTCACGGCCTGCCCCCTTCTTTAAAGCCCCTCCCCTCTCCTCGCATTGTTTTACCGGTTTCAGGTGTTCATCAAGGTATTGTAGAAGCGATGAATTTTGCACAATCGCTCTCAAGCAATATTACTGCCGTTTTTATTGAGCTGGATCCGGGAACTGCAGAAGAGATTAATAAAGAATGGCAGGAATGGTGGCCTGATGTCCCCTTGGATATTGTGGCCTCTCCTTATCGCTCGATCGTTTTTCCTTTATTGGAATATCTTGACAAGACAGATATTGATCATAATGATGGGCAGCAGGCTGTGCTTCTTTTACCAGAATTCATCCCCGCCAGATGGTGGCAGAGTTTTCTTCATAATCAATCAGCCTGGTTGATCCGGTTGGCACTGTTATATCGCAAACGAAAAAAAGGCTACCAGCGGGTAGTGATCGAAATCCCATTCCATCTACGAGATTAAAAAACACACCAGAGCTGTTTTTGCTCTGGTGTGATAAAGGCATTAACAGAAAAAGTTACGGTTGAGCCGGTCTTGGAGTGCTTTTTTCCTGTTTGCTGGATACCCGTCTGACTGAATTGGACGGTTTCCCCGCTGTTGGGTTGAGCAATGTACTTAATTGTGTAACAGCCTGAGGATCATAAACGCGCCTGCCACATACATCACATACCCATGCGGGAAAATCGGGTACAGTGATAAGTTCATCCATCAGCCAGGTAAAGTACGTCACTTTCTGGCGACGTAGATGACCTGCCTGACATTCGTGACAGGTAGGTGCCTGTTCTGGTAAAAATACGTTCTGATCACTCATTTAATACTACAACCTCTTGCATTATTCTAACACTATTACTGGTTCCAATGCGAGTCGCTCCAGCTTCGATCATCGCAAGAGCATCTTTCAAAGATCGCACGCCACCAGCAGCTTTAACTCCAACCTCATTGGGTGAACCAACCACGCGCCGCATCAAGTTCACATCCTCTATATTTGCTCCTGATGTGCTGAACCCGGTCGAGGTTTTTACAAAATCCACGCCTGCGTCTTTTCCGATCAGGCAGGATATGATCTTTTCTGATGTGGTTAACAAACAGGTTTCGATGATCAATTTTAGAATAGCCCCTGCCCGGTGGGTGATCTCAGTTACCTGAGCTATATCATCAAACACAGCCTGGTACTCGCCACCCTTAAGTAACCCTATCGAGATGACCATATCCAATTCTTGTGCTCCAGCTTCGAGCGCAAGCCCTGCTTCGTAAACTTTTGATCTCACAGGAGTCGCCCCCAAAGGGAAACCGATCACTACACAGGTTTTCACATGGCTGCCTGAAAGTATGCGAGATACCAGAGGAGCGTGAATACTGTTCACACAGACCGAAGCGCATTGATACCGTATAGCTTCATTACAAATCCACTCCACCTGACCGATTGTCGCTTCTGGCTTTAAAAGGGTATGGTCCAAATATCTTGCAATTTCTTGAGGAGCAACAGAGATCGCCCCCGGAAATTCGGGTAAACCTTGTTCGTATGTATCTGCAATTTGTAATATTTTATCAATTCTATTCATGGAGCTACCTCGGCTAATCCAATAGGAATATGCTGGATGATCTGCATATCTTTCGGAGGCCAGTATATCACTATTGCTTTGCCCATGATGTTTTCTTGAGGTAGATACCCCCAGGAATGAGAGTCATAGGAT
>JBDKSY010000087.1:0-3857 GCA_039680395.1 Anaerolineaceae bacterium
GGATCGCGCAGAGTCTGGCTGGTGACCCAGTTCTGGCAGAAATCACAATGAAAATTGCATCCCAGCATGCCAAATGTAAGCGCCAGACTGCCCGGTAGCAGGTGATTGAAAGGCTTCTTTTCCACCGGGTCGGGGTAAAGACCAGAAACATATCCCCACGGGACGCGCATCTCGCCCCCCTGGTTGCTGCGCACCTGGCAGATACCGCGTCCTCCGGGTTGGATCACACAGCGATGAGCGCAGGCATGGCATTGCACTATACCTTCTTCCAGTGGGTGGTAAAGCTCACCAGGAGCGGTCAGTTTATCCAGCATCTCGGCAACCGTTGGTATATTCATACAATATCATTATAGCGCGTTGGGGTTAAGAAAAATGATGCATTGGAGACTGCTGTAATTAACCAGAAAGACCGCCATGGGCATGAAGATACTTGTTTATCTTTTGGTGCCATACGCGTGCTTCGTGGTAAAGATTTCGTGGTAAAGTTTTGAGATTGCTTCGCGTCCTTACCCTTGCTCATAATGCAATTCTGCTATACATTAACCAATACCAAAATGAGAATCAACCTATGACTGCTGTAGATGATATAAAATCCCGCCTGGATGTAGTGGACTACATCTCCCAAACGGTGAAACTGCGCCGTACTGGCAAGAATTACATCGGCTTCTGTCCATTCCATCCCAATTCGCGCACCCCCGCTTTCGTCGTCTTCCCCGATTCAGGTACCTGGCGATGCTTTGGGCAGTGCAACGAAGGCGGCGATATTTTTAAATTCGTTATGAAAAAAGAGGGGTGGGATTTTCCCCAAACGCTGCAATACCTGGCACAACGCACCGGTGTAGTGCTGGAACCATTGACCCCCCAGAAAAAAGAGCATGAAGACAAGCTGGATACGCTGCGGGGTATCCTGGAACAGGCAGTAGTTTTTTACCGGCATCATCTTTCTCAAACTCCTGCAGGTAAACCCGCCCTCGATTATTTGCACAAACGAGGGTTGACCGAAGAAACCATCGAATCGTTTGGCCTCGGTTACGCCCCTGATAGCTGGGATGCTTTGTTAAATCACTTCACAGCAAAAGGCATCTCACCTGATGACCTGCTTGAAGTTGGGCTGGTCACCGAGCGCGGAGAGAGTGGCGGATTTTATGACCGTTTTCGCAACCGTATTCTTTTCCCCATTCAAGATGCCAACGGTCGTATGGCTGGCTTCGGTGCGCGCATCCTCGACCCCAACGATGTGCCTAAATTCCTCAACTCACCACAGACCACTTTGTTCGATAAAGGACGATTGCTTTATGGCATGGACAAAGCCCGAAAAGCCATTCGTGCCAGCAATCAGGCGGTGATCGTCGAAGGGTATCTGGACGTCATACTGCTCCATCAGGCGGGGTTTACCAACACTGTCTCGCCAATGGGTACCGCATTAACCGAAGACCAGTTGCGCATGCTTAAAAAATTTAGCCGCCAGATCGTGCTGGCACTGGATGCAGACGCAGCCGGTGAAAAAGCCACCCTGCGTGGGCTGGAAGTTGCCCGCCAGGCATTGGATCGTACTGCAGAGATCAGCAGTGATGCCAGTGGGATCTTCGACGCACGCGGTCTGGTACGCACAGAGGCGCGCTTGCAGGCTGACCTGCGTGTCACCACCATCCCTGAAGGGATGGATCCGGATGAAGTGGTGTTGCGCAACCCCGAAGAATGGTCTGATATTCTGGCAAAAGCCCAACCGATCGTAGTACATGTAATGGATGCCCTGGCAGCCAACCGGAACCTGGATGACGCAAAAACCAAAGCGGATATTGCCAGTGAAATATTGCCACTCATCGAAGATGTGCCCAACCCCATTGAACGAGACACCTACCGCCAGCGGTTGGCACGTTTGCTGCGGATAGATGAAAGTACGCTTCTGGGAACAACAACTGCTCCTAGAAAAGTGCAAAGACCCCGTCAGAGGTTTGATACCCGGCAGGTACCTACCCCCATCGGAGAGGTGGAAAAACCTCAAACCCTGGTGAGCAAAATGGAAAGACATATTCTTGCCATGCTGGTGAATAATCCCAATGCGATGTACTTGCTCAACCGCATGCTGCAGCGCTACGGATTGCAGCCTTTTAACCCCGTCGAGATGGAATTGGTAGAGCATCAAGTGCTTGGAAAGTTGATCTATGACGGGCTCGAGCAGATGAACCTGGAACCAGGTGAATTTATCCTTCAGCAAATCCCCAGTGAGTTAGAAGAATTGGTATCAGAAATGAAGGCGAAGCTTAACCTGGAAAATCTACCTGAGAACAGACAGATGGAAGACCTGTTTCGAACGGTATTGCGGATGCGCCATGAACAGATTAACCAGGAGATGAATCAGTTACGCTTTCTGCAACAGGAGGGTCAAGAGCTGGAAACTCAAGACCAGGAAAATTACAATGAACGCATTGTACAGAGCGCACAAACCCTGGCTCGTATCAACCGCGCTTTGCATGACCCGTTTATCCCTGATTAGACAATTAACGATTTTGAAAAAACAAGCTTTTGAGATTATGGTATAGTTGAGCATATGGCACGTCAAAAAACTCCCCTTCCATCCAAGGCAGCTTCCATCAAAACCACCAGACATGTCTCCAGACCCAAACGGAATGGCCCATCGGACATGGAAACAGATGATTCCATCCAGGATAATGAAAACAATCAGGATGAAGAATTCCTCCCATCATTAGAAGCAGCGGATAACGATAAAGACGAGTCGGATGATCGTCAATTAGTCCATATTCCTAATGAAGACCCTGATATCGTTCTGGAAGATCCTCTTGAGATCCTTGAGGATCCGACTATTGCCATTGAGCTTTCTGAAGACCCCGTCCGTTTATACCTGAAAGAGATCGGCCAGATCGGTTTGCTGGATGCTGATAGTGAATTCCGTCTGGCGATCCGGATCGAAGCACAGCAATTCATGAAACGGTTGGGAAAAGCTGTCCGCCATGAACAAGGGCAGCCAGGTTTTAACCGTGAAGTTTTCATTGCTGTATGTGGTGAGATCATCACCGCATGGGGAAGACTGCAGGAAGACCTGGAACGGTTACATCAGGGTACACCACCAGACTTGCAACTGGTGCTGGCGGAAGCCCAGGAACTGAGATACTACTGGCAATCTCAAAATGTATCCTATCTGCGAAATTATCTGGATAATGATGGTCGTTGGGGGAAAGACGCAATCTGGGATGAACCTGTCCGGCAGGCGTTCATCCTTTTTGAAGGTTTTTATCTTCTGCCCACCGATATTGCCATCAAATTGAATAATTATCTGGCGAAAGAGGGTGACTTACCAAAATTACCCTACTTCCAGAAGAATCTCCCTACCGACGCTGCATTAGAAGTTGAGCTAGATGGTATAAGCCGGCGAGCAACAGAAGCCAACCAGACGCTCATCCGTGCCAACCTGCGTCTGGTGGTCAGCATTGCAAAACGCTACCTGGGCCGGGGAATTTCTTTCCTCGATCTCATCCAGGAAGGAAATTTGGGGTTGCTGCGTGCGGTCACCAAATTTGACTCTACCCGGGGATATAAATTCAGCACGTATGCTACCTGGTGGATCAGGCAATCTATCTCACGATATATTGCCGAACAGGCGCGCACCATCCGCATTCCTGTGCATCTATTCGAAGCTATTACTCGCTTATTGCGTGTGCAGCGCGATCTGGTACAAAAATTGGGGCGGGAACCCAATCTGGAAGAGCTGACCCTCAATGCAAGCATTCTTGCTGAAGAAGATGAATCAGCGATCAAACGATTACGCAAGGAAAATAGAGAGCTTGACCCAGAACTGCAGCGACACCTGACCTGGGGGATCCAAAAAGTGCAGCGCA
>JBDKSY010000088.1:0-3539 GCA_039680395.1 Anaerolineaceae bacterium
GCTTGTTTAATAACCGGAGAATTGCGTAAACAATCCCAGGTACCAGTAATAAACTGATGCCGATCAGTGTCCAGCTAAAAACAAAACCTGGATACAGATAATCTCTCGTTTCGCCTAAAGCAATACCCATTAAACTACTTATGAGAACTATTACACCTACAGGAAGGGTAAACAACAACCCACATCCACTGAAGATGAGATAGAACAGCGAAGGGAGATGGAGCTTTGAGCTTGTTTGCATTATTCTTTAATGATCTCCACACTCAAGATGTAGTCGGGTTCAGCCAGTGCTTCACCAGATGAAGGATCGCGGGCGTTTATGGAATTGACCACATCCATCCCTTTCACCACCTGACCAAAGATGGTGTAGTTTCCATCCAACGTAGGTAAAGTATCCATGGTAATAAAGAACTGGCTTCCATTAGTGTCGGGGCCTGCAGAAGCCATGCCAACAACGCCTGGTTTATCAAAGCGTAAATCGCTGATTTCATCTCCAAAGATAAACCCTGGCAACCCATATCCCGAATTAGTTGGATCGCCCGTTTGAGCAAGCTGCCCTGCCAACACGCGGAAGAAAGCATTGTTATCATACCAGCCATTTTCAGCCATATATACAAAATTATTCACAGTTACAGGTGCAGCGTCAGGATAAAGGGCAATAGCAATATCACCTTTTGTCGTATGAAGAATTGCCTGGTATTTCGCAGTTACATCTATTTCCATGGGTGGGCAATCTTTGAACTGGCGTTCTTCCAACATGATAAGGTCAATGATCAGAGATAAACTCGAAAAATCTCTCGCAGATTGGTAGGGTTGTCCATTGATCAAAGTAAATGGGGTACCTGGAATACCAATACTGGTAGCGCTGTCATAAGATGCCTGTACCTTTGCAATGACATCTTCATTTTTGAGATCAGCTTTAAACTGTTCCACATTGAGGCCTAACCCGGCGGCAGTTTTTCCCAACCAGCTCTCGAAATCATCGAGAGTCATACTGCCCCAGGTACTTTCTTCATTGTCAAACAGGTATTTATTCATCTCGAGAAACTTTCCTTGCCTGCCGGCAGCTTCGGCTGCGGTAGCAGCAAGAAAAGATTTATCGTGAATAGTGATAAGAGGATAATAGCGATAGACGATACGTACATCATCAGGATAAGCATTTCGGAGTTGAGCCAACACGGGCTCATATGCTACGCAGCCTGGTCACATATAATCGCTGTAAACTACAATGGTCACCATCGCATCAGAAGGACCATCTACATGATCATCCTCACTGACGGGTGGAAATAAATTGGAAGTCGTTGGATCTACCGTGGCGATCATGCTGTAAGTCTGGCAGGTTGCTGGTCGGCTGGTAGCAATAGGAGTAGGTTCTTCAGTAATAACTTCTTCAGTAGCTTCCTCCGTGGATAATGAAGTTACCTCTGCTATAGTGGCTACTTGTGTCTCTGTTGGTTCTGCCGCCATTTTCTTTTTCGATGAGTCAATCACCGCCAGGACAACGGCGACGACCACCAGGACAGCCGCAATTCCCATCAAACCTAAAACCACATAATTCTTCTTTGGTTGAGAAGGGGGTGGTGTGGTATTTTCCTTAACAAGTTCCTGGTCTTGTGGACCATTTTCCAATGACATATGCACACTCCTGATTGCAATAAGAGTTAATTATCCAACTTAAATGCTATTTTTGCATCTGCTTTATACGATCCATTACGATGGAACGCAGCTCGTTCTGTAAACTTTCAATATCCATTTCCGCATTGATCTTCACCCACCTCTCATGTTCCTGGCGAGCCATCTCCAGATATCCTTCTCGAACGCGTTTATGAAAAGCTATCTGATAATCATCAAGACGGTTCCACTCTCCCCCGCTGGTTTTCCGCCGGTTTAATCCGGTTAATGCATCAATATCAAATAACACGGTCAAGTCTGGCCATAAGCCACCTGTTGCAAAATTCAAAAGTTGTCGCAGGTTAGCCAGATCGTTGCCATGACCAAATCCCTGGTATGCCAATGTCGAATCAGCATAGCGGTCACTGATCACGATTTCCCCCCTTATCAATCGGGGACGGATCTCTTCTTCAACCAGTTGAGCACGGGCAGCACAGAACAACAGGGTTTCTGTGCGAGGATGCATTTTCTGGTTGTCCAAACGCATCAGGGTATTGCGCACCTGATCACCAATGGTGGTTCCGCCAGGCTCGCGAGTTGTAAAAACAGTGTACCCCTGCTGGCGAAGAAATTCTGCCAAAGGTTGAATCTGTGTGGATTTTCCACTTCCGTCCGGGCCTTCCAGTGTAATGAACATGCTTATTCCTTGAAAATCCGTACTCTGCGGTGTGGCTCTTTGCCATACGAATGAGAGACCAATTGAGCCTCTCGCGCCATATCATGTTGAATGCGGCGTATCTGTGCATTTGCAGGCGGCATATCCACCCAATGCTGCCCATCCAGAACAGCCTGTATGGCAGCCTGTGTCTGACCTTCAATCTCATCTACATCCGGTGTATCAGGTTCCAGTGATATATTGAACAGATCTGCCAGCGATTGTTCGATCTGGTTTACCGTATTGGAACGTAGAACAAATATTGGCATTCCACCATGCTCGGCTTCCAGAATGGTTTCGTGGCGGCTGCGATAATAAGTGCGTAAAGTGATCAAGACATCCGCTGATCCCAGGTCTTTTACGATGATCAGGGGAACACCCAGCCTTTTGGCTGCTTGAATTAAACGATTACGGGCAACACCATAAGGGTAGATATTGACCGGTTTTCGTGATGCTTTTTGTTCTACTGGCTTCTCTGAAGGATCATACGGTAATTCGCTTTCTACCCTGGCGGAACGAGACCTGGCTGCGCCAGCCCTTCCTGAAGGATAAGGTTCCAAACCAGCAACCGTTAATCTACGCTGCCCCTGGGCAGAAGCCTGTCGTGAGGCAAAAGCAGGAGGTGGTGGCGCTTTTTCAATATGGATTTCATCCTGATCATCGCGCCAGCGAATTTCTGGGGGCAATACCACTCCGCGCACCAGCGAATCTACTGCAGATGATACATCAGCATGAACAGCCAGACGGTTCCGTTCAATGATCTCTACTAATACATCGAAAGTTGGAGCTGAACGTCTTTCCAGAACAGTCTTTTGCGTACCTCGCCGGCGGGCTTCTTCATCAGACAGGGTCACGGATTCAATACCGCCTACCAGGTCAGAGAGAGTAGGGTTGAGCAATAGATTTTCAAGGGTTCGACCATGCGCCGTACCGATCAACTGGACTCCGCGCTCTGCAATAGTGCGGGCAGCTACCGCTTCCAACTCACGCCCAATTTCATCAATCACGATCACTTCGGGATTGTGGTTTTCTACCGCCTCGATCATCACTTCGTGCTGCAGCGATGGGGTGGCAACCTGCATGCGTCGTGCCCGACCAATGGCTGGATGAGGTACATCTCCATCTCCACCAATTTCATTGGAGGTATCAACAATGATCACACGCTTATTTTCTGCCAGGATACGCGCAGCTTCGCGTAACATGGTGGTTTTGC
>JBDKSY010000089.1:0-2149 GCA_039680395.1 Anaerolineaceae bacterium
TCATTGATACTCTCAATTGGTTCACACGTCAGGTTCTGCAGGCTTCTGATATTCCTGCACGATCAGGGGCTGCGCTGATCACACCAGAAGATTTGAAGCAAATGGTCAGTGGGCCGCAAGTAGAGAAGGTTTTAGAAGCCCCTGAAAGAGAAATGCTATCTGCAGTGATTGACTTCGGTGAGCTGGTGGTCAAACAGATCATGATCTCACGATTGGAGATCATTGCCCTCGATACGAATGCTCCACTCTACGCTGCAATTGATCTGCTTTTGGAAAACAGTATCACCAAGATTCCCATCTACGAAGATGACCTGGACCATATTACTGGTATTTTGCATCTGCGGGATGTTGTAAAAGCACAAAAAGAAAAAACCGACCTTTCTACACCGGTAGGAAATCTGAAGCGGGAGGCGCTTTTTGTGCCTGAGACTATCTCTGTGAATGACCTGTTACACGAATTTCGGGCGCGCCAATCTCATATTGCCATTGTAATGGATGAGTTTGGCGGTACTTCAGGTCTGGTAACCCTGGAAGATCTGCTGGAAGAGATCGTAGGTGATGTGCGTGATTCTTTTGAAACAGCCCCACCTTCGATCGTCACTACCGCAGATGGGAAGATCATGATTGATGGTTTAACGACCATTGAAGAAGTGAATGAGCATTTTGGGTTGAATTTGGCCGATCCGCATTATGATACGGTCGCCGGGTATGTGTTGGGCAGACTGGGAAGAATGGCCAGGATTGGGGATGTGGTTTATGTACGAGAAGAAAATATCCGGTTCAGGGTGGATCAAATGGATCATTTACGGATTGATCAGCTTTGTTTGACTTATACCCATTTCCATGAGGTGTCACGCGACAACACGGGAGTTTCCCCGAAAGGTTCGGAGAAATAATATGTATGTGCGCGTAGCTGTCAATGTACCAACCGTTACTGGGGTTTTCGACTATGAAGTACCACCTGTGCTGGAAGCAAAAATCCAGGCAGGTTCTTTGGTCATCGTGCCCTTCGGAAAACAAACAGTACAGGGAATAGTTATCAGTGAAGTCGAGATTCCTGCTGTAGAAGAAACAAAAGAGATCATGGATCTGCTGGATATCCAGCCAGCCCTTACCAGTGCACAGGTAGAACTGGCTAAATGGATATCACAAACCACGCTTAACCCTTTGGCTGTCTGCCTGGATGCCATGTTACCTCCGGGTATCTCACAGCATGCAGATACCTGCTATACCCTGGCAGAATTTCTCTCAGATGAAAAAAAGCCACTGGAAGGATTGGAAAAGCGGTTGCTGGATATGCTGAAAAGGCGCGGCAGCCTGCGGGGCAGACAGATCAGCCGTGCCATGCCGAAGATAGATTGGAAGCCTGCTGCCAGTCGCCTGGTGGAAAAAGGTTGGCTTACTACTGTTCCCATATTGCCACCACCAACAGTGAGACCGCGTTATGTACGCACTGCCATGCTATCTGCCACACCGGATGAAATCGAAAAAAGGAAAGATGAACTAGGAAGAGGGGCGGCATCAGAACGCAGGTGGGCAGTACTGGAATTCCTTAAACACGAACCTTTACCCGTGTTGGTGAACTGGATATCTGCTTCCTGCAATTCAAGATTGGATGATTTGACTTACCTTGCTGAACTGGACCTGGTGCAGTTGGGCGAAACAGAGATCTTTCGTGATCCATTGGAAAGGTATGAATATTCTCCTCAGGAGCCAGTGTCGCTTACCCACTCGCAGCAGCAGGTCTGGCATGCCATTACCAGTTTGTTACAGTTAACTTTAGCCGGAAAAATCGTCAAACCCTGTATGTTATATGGAGTCACCGGGTCTGGAAAAACTGAACTTTATTTGCGGGCGGTTGAACAGGCGATCCAGGCTGGCAAGCAGGCTTTGGTACTGGTTCCCGAAATATCTCTTACCCCTCAAACGGTGCAGCGCTTTGCTGGAAGATTCCCTGGTCAGGTGGGATTGATCCATTCGAAACTATCCGAAGGAGAACGGTACGATACCTGGCGCCGGGCTCGATCTGGTATGCTGAAGATCATCGTGGGACCGCGCAGTGCTTTATTCACTCCCCTGCCAGACCTGGGTCTGATCGTGATAGATGAATGCCATGAAGAACATTATTATCAACGCGATATTCCCCCAA
>JBDKSY010000090.1:0-2565 GCA_039680395.1 Anaerolineaceae bacterium
ACGGGTCTCCAGGCAGCTGCCGTTGCATATTTTGCTTTGCTTTCCCTTTTTCCTCTCATATTGTTGATCGTTTCCATTTCCAGCACCTGGCTTGGCAATATGATAGATCAACACCAGATAATCAAGAATCTAGAGTTCGTTGCCCCAGCACTTAGTCAACTGGTGGGTGAGAACGTGGATGAAATCATCAAATCTCGTGGACCCATTTCTGGTTTCGCCGTTATCAGTCTTTTTTGGACTTCATCCAGCATTTTTTACTCATTGAACCGTTCCTTCAGCGAAATATGGAACCATGAGAATAATCCATCAATTTGGAAAAGACGAGGAGCCGCATTACTGATCGTGGTATTGATCGTGGGTCCTTCTCTTTTCCTGGCTTCTTTTGCTGGAAGCATTCTCAGCAGCATGCGAAAAATATTACCGGAACCCATTCTGGCAATGCGCGGAGGAATAAGCCTGTTCATCGCAATTGTGATGGATATTCTTATGTTTTATGTGCTCTATTATCTGTTTCCTCATGGAAAATCATCCTGGAAGAAGTTAATCCCCGGCGCAGTGGTAGCTGGATTATTATGGGAAGTCGCAAAAAAAGGTTTCTTGTACTTCATCGCCAATTATCTATCCACCTCCAACCTGGTATATGGTTCACTGGCAACGATCATCGCATTTATGACCTGGGCGTATATTAGCTGTCTGTTGCTGTTTTTAGGAAGTTACATTAATGTCTCTCTCTACAACAAGAAGATGAAGAGAATTCCACAATAGTGCTTTTGGCATGATAGGTTAATAAGAAAAGGGATTGAAATCTCTCGATGAGGTTTCAATCCCTTTTCATGATTTTGTTTATTACTTATTCAGGGTCTCCAAAAAATGCGTCGTTCAAATCCGACATCGCTTTCAGCGCAGCGTCAGCATCTTCTCCTTCTGCATGGAGGGTGATCTCGGCGTTTTGGTTTGCACCCAGTGTCAGCACATTGAGAATGCTCTTTGCATTAACGGTTTTTTCTCCGCATGTAACAGTAATTGTAGATGTATACTTTCCAGCTTCACGCACAAAAACACTGGCTGGTCGGGCATGCAATCCCACTTTGTTTTTGATATGGAAGGTAATTTCAGGCATTTTGCTCTCCTACTTCTTCATCTTTTGCTTTCAGCAATTCGACAATTTTTTCGATGGGCAAGAATTTTTGCATATTATTAACAGTCTTCCAATAGATTCGAATGCTGCCTGGTGGTGTTAATAAAGGTATTTTTGATTTTTTTATACTCTCCACCCAGGGTATTTCAGCTTTATTCAAAACATGAATAAGGCTGCTGGCATTCTTCTTTTCTATCTGAGTACTGTATTTTTCCTTTAAATTATCCAAAATTGCTTTGCTCATGCGAGCATAGTTGAACCGTGAAATTACCACAAGAAGTGCATAAGCCAAAATTATTCCATTGATCCATAAACTGTTTGCAATATAAAGATCAAGAATTTTCGAGAAAAAAGTGCCAAGCATGGAACGGATGAAAATATCAATCATAATAGCTGCCTTGGAAAAGTTTCGGGGTGGTCTGGGAAGCCACCCCGGTCAATACAACAAAGTTATTCGCTTACTATTTCTGTTTCTATTTCTTCAGGAGCGCCAGCAATTACTTCCCATTTGTGAGAATTCCGCAAATAGAAGAACATTGCAACAGCAAGCAATACAGCGATGATAGCCAGACCAATCCAACCCAACCATTGGGTTAATCTGGTGAACAACCATACAGGCCACAAGAAACCATCACCAATACTTGTGATTTTAACAGCGTTCTCAGGAGGTGCAAAGTTTGAAGCAATGGCTGTCTTGGTGAAAATATCTGCCAGACCAGTAGCAATATAGAAGCCCAGGATCAGCTCTAGAGTTCCTGCAATAACCATACGAACGATATTACCCTTCATGAGTGGAGCAAACAAAGCCACCACGAACGGGATGATCGCCAGGTCAGCGAACAAAATGACACGATTACCGGGCAGGATGATCGAAAGCAGAACTGCGATCGGGACCAACAGTAAAGCTGTCGAAATGGAAGCTGGATGACCAATCAAAATAGCGGAATCGAGGCCGATGTAGATTTCACGATTGCCTGCACGTTTCTTCATGAACTCACGAGCCGCTTCAGAAACCGGGATCAAACCTTCCATTAATATTTGGACCATGCGAGGCAGTAAAAGCATCACTGCGCCTAGGTTCATGGCAGTTCCAAGAACTTTGGTTAACACTGTAACAAAATTACCAGCATTGTAGAATGCCAGAATACCAAGTACCAGACCGATAACCACACCCAGAATAACAGGCTCTCCAAACACGCCCCAGCGTTTGCGGATAGTCTCTGGATCAGCTTGTAGCTTATTTAAGCCAGGGATCTTGTCAATGACCCAGTTGGTCAAAATGGCAAAAGGAACACCCGGAGCTGTCGTGAGGTGTGGAATGGAAATACCAGGTGTGCCATAGAAGGATTGCACTGCCTTGGCAGTCCAGTCTCCCAGGAATAGAGCCAGCGCGGCTGCAATGGCTGCTGCAACCAGACCCATACCCA
>JBDKSY010000091.1:0-4839 GCA_039680395.1 Anaerolineaceae bacterium
GGAGGTGTGGTTTGGAATGATCTCCACAATAATCTTCAGACCCCGTTCATGGGCTTGTTCAACCAGCTTTTTGAAGTCATCCAGGTTGCCGTAAGCTGGAAATATGCCACAATAATCACTCACATCATAACCATCATCGCGCAGTGGCGAGGGCATGATCGGCAAAAGCCAGACCGCGTCTACCCCCAGATCCTTGATGTAGTCCAGTTTGGACGTCAAGCCAGGCAGATCGCCCCAGCCATCAGCGTTTGAATCCTTGTAGGCGCGGGTGCTGAGTTCCATGAAAATGGCATCTTTGTACCAGGAAGCATTTTTTTGGAGCATTACGTACCTCTTGAATCACTCATTATTTTTTTAGTTACCAGGAGGGGTATCAATACACTCTGCACTTGGAGGGGACTTTCCGCCAGCGCTCTGAATCAACCTCCCGTCTCAAACCATCGGCATGGGTATAAATAAACCAAACACGCTGGCTTAAAAAGAGCCAGCGTGTTGATTAAGAGCTATCCTTTAACCGAACCAGCCATCATACCACGTACAAAGAAGCGCTGCAGGCTGAGGAATACAATCAGAGGCAGAATCATACTGACGAAGGCCGCGGAGGTCATCAGGTGCCAGTCCTGACCTTTCTCGCCAACCAAACGAGCCACCGCGATAGTGACGGTCTGGTTCTTTTCTCCGAGGAAGACCAGGGCGACCAAGTAGTCATTCCAGAGCCAGAGGAACTGGAAGATCGCAAAGGATGCCAGAGCAGGTACGGAGAGCGGCAAGATCATTTTGGTGAAAATGGTGAAGTTGGAAGCGCCATCAATATAAGCAGATTCCAACAGCTCTCGCGGGATGGTGCTGATGTAATTAAATAGCAGGTAAGTGGCCAACGGCAAACCAAAACCTGTGTGAGCCAGCCAGATGCCGAGGAATGTACCATTCAGTCCCATGTTCACGTAGTCTTTTAGGATAGGTACCAAGGCAATCTGTAATGGAACCACCAGCAAAGCTACAATGATGGTGAAGAGCAGGTTTCGCCCAGGGAATTCCAACCAGGCGAAGCCGAATGCGGCGAATGCGGCAATCAGGATGGGGATGATGGTGCCTGGAATGGCGACTGCCAACGAGTTGAGAAAAGCACCGCCAAGGTTGTTCCCCGTGCGAGTGATGGTTTGACCCTGGGCATCCTTATAACTGATAGTCTTACCACCAATCACGTCCTTATAATTTTTCAACGTCAGTTTAGTGTCAAATCCTACCCAACGATTTTCAGACACAATCGCTGTGCGAGTGCGCTTGTTACCATACCAACTGATGATACGGCCATCTTCGAGTGTGACACCATTACGAAACTCATCAAAGGTAGCGGTTGTGCCCAATATTTCAATAGGACCATCAAGGTCTACAGATTCTGGGATAACGATACGCTCAACCTCTACATTCTCTTTGTGGGGGAACACATTCCACCAGCCACTACGGAAAATTTCTTCACTGGGGCGGAAGGAGGTGATAAGGATGCCTAAGATTGGAATCAACCAGATTACACAAATGATGATCAACACGAAATTGTTCCAAAAAGCTGCTATTTGCTTGGCGGTTTTTAATGTTTTCTTAGCCATTAGAACCCCCTTGTGGATTGATTATATTGGCGAACATTATTGATAATTACCGGGGTTACCAGCAGCAAGAGCACAATAGCGATAGCCGAAGCTTTGCCCGCGTCTGTATAGGTAAAGCTTTGCAGGTAAAACTCATTAGCAATCACGTTGGTACCGTAATTGCCGCCTGTCATGACACGTACGATATCGAAGGTCTTCAGGCTGAAAATCACGATGGTAGTCGTAACCGTCAACAACGTACCCTTGATGAAGGGGACCACCACCGAGAAGAAGGCCTTAAGCTCCGTCGCGCCATCCATTCGTGCCGCTTCCAACAACTCAGCAGGCACGCCCTTGATAGCGCTGGAGAGAATCACCATGGCGTAGCCAGTTTGAAGCCAGATCATAATGATGATAAGGAAAAAATTATTCCATGGCGGCAGGGTTAGCCAGGGTTGGGGTGTACCTCCAAGCGCGATCACCAGCGCGTTGAGCAAGCCAATTTCTTGGATGCCCACACCTGTGCCTTTATAGGTATAGATGAACTTCCAGATAACACCCGCTCCAACAAAAGAGATTGCCATAGGCGTGAAAATAATTGACTTGTAGATCACCTCAGCTCTGGTGCGGTCTGCCAGAGTTGCGATTAGCAATCCCAGCCCCACACTGAAAGCCGTGCCAAAAATTAACCACAACAAATTGTTGCGGAAAGTTTCCAACATGCGCGGGTCGGTGAAGGCGAACTTGTAGTTATCAAGACCTACCCACTCTGTACCCAGATAATTTTTGAAACTGGCAACCAAGGAGCGAAAGACTGGGATGGCGAGGAACCAAGCCATGATGGCTACTGCCGGGCCAACAAACACGAACGGTTGCAACACTTTCGACGCCCTTTTTGGTAATTTCATCACTAGCCAGTTGGTCACAAGGTAAAGCAGTGCCACTCCACCGACGCCCCAAACAATTGCCACAACCACTTGTACAATTTGGGGGGCGTTGGCTCTTTGAAGGAATAAATATCCCTGCCACAAAACCAAAAAGGTCATTGCAGGAACGAAAATGGATACCAGAATTTGACCCAGAGTGGTGCCAAACCACGCAAGGGTTTTGTTTATCGCATTATCGCCATTTGGTGTTGGTGTTTTAGCATTTACTACACTCATCCAGTCACCTCCTCAGCTGTTTGAAGTCTATGCTTTGGAGAGCAGGTTTGGTTCTGCTGCCTGCTCTCCCTTTTTCAAGCTAACTTGTTCTGGTAAAGTAATTACTTTGGCCAGGAGGCATCAATCTGCTGCAGGGCTTCCTGTCGCGTGATTGAGCCGGAGACGTAATCAGTCATGTACTTCCAGAAGGTGCCTGCGCCAACAGCACCCGGCATCATATCCGAGCCATCGAAGCGGAAGGTGGTAGCGTTGCGGATGGTTTCAGCAACACCGCGGGTCACGGGATCCACGTACCAGTCGAGGGAAGCATCATTGTGAGTCAGGATAGCACCACCTTGCTCAACCCAAACTTTAAGGGATTCGCCGGTCGAGAAGTATTGAATGACAGCGCGCACTTCGGGACGATCGTTGAAGACGGCATAGATGTCGCCAGCACCGAGAACGGGCTTGCCCCATTTTTCATCGATGGGAGGCAGATAGAAGAAACTGTAATCCACACCCGCGACGGCTTCTTCGGGGAAGAAGGTGGTCACAAAGTTACCCTGGCGGTGTAACCAGCACTTGGGCGGATTTTCAAACATGGGTTTGGGGGCGTCGCCAAAGTTGATGGTGGTGATGGCAGCGCGACCGCCATACACATAGGCATCATTGAACCAAATGGCTTCAATATAGTCGAGGACTTTGTTCATCTCAGGTGAGTCAAACTTCAGTTTGCCAGCTACCCAATTGTCATAGGCCTCAGGTCCATTGACACGCAGCATAACATCCTCAATCCAGTCAGTCATGGTCCAGCCAGTAGCAGCACCAGACTCAATACCGATGCACCAAGGGGTGTCACCATCAGAAGCAATTTGTTCCGTCAGAGCCATCAGTTCTTCCCAGGTGGTTGGCACTGTGTAGCCAGCCTCATCAAATGCCTTCTTGGGATAGAAGACAAAGGACTTACCATTGGCACGTGCCCAGATACCAGCAACGATGTCGCCGTTGGGGCCGGTCATGGTGCCAAGATCTTGCCAGGCTTGGCTGTAGTTGGTCTTGATCCAGTCAGGATTGATTAAGGTGTTCATGTCGATGGCATAGCCTTTTTCCACGGCATATCTTAACAAACCTGGCTGCGGATAATCAACGATGTCAGGACGATCGCCACCATCCAGGCGGATGTTGATGTTGGCTTCAAATTCCTTGGAGCCGGTATATTGAATATCGATGCCGGTTTTTTCTTCAAAGCCTTTGATGCTGTCGTTGAAGACGACTTCATCCTGGTCGGTGAAGGGACCAGCCATGGTTACTACGGTACCTTTGTAATGACCGGCATAAGCGTTGGCCAATTCCTGTCCTTGGGGAAGGGCGGCAACGGTTTCGCCTGTTTCCCCTTCCTTAACAGGTTCTTCAGCGGGAGCAGCCTGGCAGGCACCAAGCAGCATGGTCCCAATTAGCAGTATGGCTATTGTTGACCAAAGAACATTTTTCTTAAACATAGTTTCTCCTTTGAATAATTATTAGTTGTTGAAACAATTTACAAACTTGGCAGACTTCTTCTCAGTTCCTCTCTTTGCTCTCCTTCCTATCTCCCGTGAAGATTGGCGAGGGATTACGCGTGTGGGCAAAGTAACCGAGCGTGACTCGGGTATTTCTCCACGCATCAAACGAGTAAGTAAATTATATGACTCAATGGCAATCTCTTGCCCCGGCACAGCCACCGACGTTAGCGTGGGGCTGATAAAAGATGCCAGGGGGATATCGTCAAAACCGACGACCGAAACATCGTCAGGGATCAATAGCCCGGCTTCACTCAGGCCAGAATACGCGCCTAGTGCAACATTATCACTGGCTACAAAAACAGCAGTGAATTCCTGCCCTGCTGCAAGAAGTGATTTCATCTCTCGATATCCGCTTTGGATGTCAAAATCACCTTCGCGCACCAAATCCGGATCAAAAGGGATGCCAGCTGATTCAAGTGCCCGGCGATACCCATCCAACCTCTGTACGGCAGAGGTGAAAGGCAAGGCTGCGTTTGTAATACAGGCTATTTGCCGGTGTCCCAGGCTAATCAGGTGCTCCACGGCCTCTTGTGCCGCCTCCAGGTTATT
>JBDKSY010000092.1:0-2184 GCA_039680395.1 Anaerolineaceae bacterium
CAGATGGCAAGTTTTCAGCCATGCCAAATGCTGGTTGGCCTGAGCACATGAGCGGACGCATCATGTATCCAGCATCCCCTGATTATTTTAGTGATTATGCCCTGGCTTTTTGGGAAGCAGGTGCAAAAGTCATTGGAGGTTGCTGTGGTACAACCCCGCAGCACATCGCGGTCATGCATGAAGCCATACAATCCGCAGAGCTGGCAGATTATCACAATGGGTTGACACAAACCGTAGTGGAAGAAGAAGAAACTGCCCCAGCTTTACAACCCACCCAACTCGCCGTAAAACTGGCACGCAAAGAATTTGTCATTACCGTTGAGATGGATCCACCACGCGGGTTGACTACCAATAAATTACTGGCTGGTGCCAGTCTGCTTGCTGAAGCAGGCGCTGATGTCATAAATGTAGCGGATAGTCCTATGGCATCTATGCGGATGAGTCCCTGGGCAGTCTGTTCTCTCATCCAAAAACAGGTAGGGATTGAAACAGTGCTCCATTTCCCCACTCGTGGACGGAATCTGCTGCGTGTTCAAGGTGATCTGCTTGCCGCTCATGCAATGGGAGTACGCAATGTTTTTGTTGTCATGGGTGATCCTACCGCAATTGGTGATTATCCTGATGCAATGGATAACTATGATCTGGTACCTTCCGGCTTGATCAAATTGATCAAGCAGCGTTTTAATGCTGGCATTGACCATGCGGGTGCAGATATTGGACAGCCAACTACCTTTTTTGTTGGTTGTGCTCTGAATCTTACTCCTTCAAATTTCGATGATGAAATTAAGAACCTCAACCGTAAGATCCGGGCTGGAGCAGATTTCTGCCTGACCCAACCCATTTACGATCCTCATGCGCTGGAAGTATTTCTTGACCGTTATCACCGCACCTCTGGTGATCTTTCCATTCCCCTTATTGTTGGGATACTTCCTCTGGTAAACTATCGTCATGCAGAATTTCTTCATCATGAAGTGCCAGGAATCGCTATTCCAGTTGAAATTCGTGACCGGATGCAGAAAGCTGGTGAAGATTCACCAAAAGCTGGTATTCAAATTGCAGTAGAATTAATCGAGAAAATCAAACCAAGAATTAATGGTATTTACCTGATGCCTGCCTTCAGTCGGTTTGATTATGTGGCTGAGATCATTGAATCAGTTAGCAAAGGATAAATCATGCTCCTTGCCATAGATTTAGGAAATACCAATTTGACCATTGGATTATATAATGGCGCTGCACTTGGCCCACATTGGCGGTTGGCTACTGACCACAACCGTATGCCTGATGAATATGGCATCCAGATAACCAGTTTATTAGAGCATTACAATGTCGAACATCATGAATTGACTGGCATCGTCTTATCATCAGTCGTTCCTCCACTGACATATCGCATTGTGGAAGCCTGCCAGCAATATTTACATACAGAGCCATTGATCATTACTCCTAATCTACAATTGGGTATCACCATAGCCTATGAAGATCCCAATGCCGTGGGCGCTGATCGCATTGCCGATGCCGTTGCAGTAAACACTTTTTATGGTGGCCCAGCCTGTATCATTGATTTCGGTACTGCAACCACATTCAACGCTTTAACGAAGGATGGCGTTTACCTGGGAGGGGCGATCACTGCCGGTCTGGGATTATCTTCTGAAGCCCTTTTCTCTCATGCAGCTAAGCTTCCCCGGGTGGAATTAAAAGAACCACCCGCCATTATTGGCAGAAATACCATACATGCTCTTCAATCCGGGTTGGTATATGGATATGCCAGCATGGTAATAGGGATGATTGAAAGATTTAAAAAAGAAATGGGTGATGATATCAAAGTGATTGCAACAGGTGGCCTTGTGGGTTTGATTGCTCCCCATGTGCCGGCAATTCAGATTCGCTCACCATGGTTAACCTTGGATGGTCTACGCATCCTTTGGGAAAATAATCATTGATAAGGATAGAAAACATGAAAAACCCCATTGAAGGAAAAACTATTCTGTTAGGTGTTACAGGCTCCATCGCAATTTATAAGGCTGCTGATCTGGCATCCAAATTGACCCAGGCGGGAGCAAAGGTAGATGTGGTCCTGACCGAAAAAGCACTCCATTTTATGAATCCACTCACATTTCAATCCGTCACTGGCAGAAAAGCATATACCGAAGCTGATCTGTGGGGAGGAGAAGGGCATGTAGTGCATAT
>JBDKSY010000093.1:0-4482 GCA_039680395.1 Anaerolineaceae bacterium
TAGTAGATTACCTTTCTGATCGGGCTGGCAATGTAGCCAGAAAAATGATCCCTCATTATTGGAAAGAAGGTCCAATCACCTGTTCTTCTTCGGGAAGGACATTGAATCACAATATTCTGCTACCTGATGGCAGGGTAATTCTTTGCTGCATGGATTATGGGATGCAGCACATTCTCGGAAATTTACTCACACAAGAATATAGCGATCTGTTTAAGGGGGAGGAATTTCGCAGGCTGCAAGCAGGGTTGGATGGAAGCGAGCCAGCCATCCTATGCCGGAAATGTGTACGGGCGGTACCTCTACACCAGCAATAGAACGAATAGAGTGATCGTCTCACTGATCAAGGTCATAAATCCAAGAAAATCACCATTCAAGCCTTTCAAAGTACCAAGGACAAATGCCCGCATTGATCTGCCGCAAACCAACCCCGAAAGTACCGCCAGCAAAACCAACCAGACGCCTTTATCGTATAAAAACCCTGTTTGCCAGAAGATGATGCCGGCAATAACAAAAGCATCCAAAAGGAAGAACCACGGAACAGGTCTGGATAATTGGATTCCCATCAAGTCAAACCCACTATCAGTGCGATAGGCTGGTTTTCCGAGGTGTGCCGTGAGGACCGCAAAGCTGCCAACCGCAGTGCTTAAAGCAAAAATGGTAAGCATTTCAGCCAATGAACGGTCTATGAGATATGTGAACAGCACCCATTGACTGATCAACAGAATACCAATCCATAGAAAGCCAAACGCACCGCGCGTCGGACTGCGGATGATCTGCCAGGCTTTTTCCGCCTCTTCATCCTGGCGGGTAAGGCGATAAGTTATGCCATCGCATAAGTCAGCAAATCCATCAATCGAACGCAGCCCATGCAGCAGGTAAAACAAAACAAGCAGCCCAATCGCTGCCACATTGATTTCCAGCCCCAGAGCAACCAGAGAGTACGCGACCAGCAAACCAACGCTGTTATTCATCATTGCCAACAAAGGCGAAAGCCAGTAAAAACATCGTCCTATTTCTTCCAGGTCAAGTGCAGGGAATGAAGGAATAAGGGGAACAAAAAAGGAGAACGTCTCGCGAAGACTATTTTTTATTTTCATCATTCGGTTCCCTCAAATACACCTGTAACTGGTTTAGCCAGAATTCTTTCAGTTCTTGAAGCTGCGGATCGGCGTATTCCACATCCATAAATGCAGCCAGCCTGTCCATTGTCTGAATGGTTGCTGGCACAGGCCAGGTTTCTGAAGGTTGGTGATCATCTTTTATAATACTATACCCGTGGATGAATGCGATTGCCAGTAATAGCTTGCGTATCTCCTGAAAAAGAAAAGCATTGGCAGTACTTTTGACCAATGCCCAGGCAATCTGGTCGTAGGTTTGTTTGCTTTGCAACGGATGGTATGCAGTGGGTTGTTGCAAGAGATTTTTAACCTGTTTACCGATGCTCTCAAGAGGGGGGATGAACCCGCTGAACCTGGGATGCAACTGCACGAAGAGATCATTCCAGTTTTTTCCAGGCTTAAGATACCCGCACAGGATATCGCTGGGAAGGGTAATGGTCTCCTGGCCTTCCTTTTGTGTTACCGTATAGTGACCATAGATCCATTTACTGATGCTCCCATGCACCACATTCGATTCCAGCAAAACTTTGCCTGCTGGAACTACCGTATAGATAGTTGGATCGAGGAAGAACACGAATGCTCCCCCCGCATTGGCATCAATCCGCCAATATCGTCTTGCGTTCAGCCAGGTTTCTGCATCTGTCTTGCCTGGAGTAATCTTCTTCTCTTGTATCAGGGAAGTGATCTCTCGCCATGCCGCACCGGAATAAATGTTGCGGCTGTTGGAAGCAGGGTTCGCATATTTCCATAAGGCACTGGCTGGATTGGGCGTCAGGAAGGGTTCAGACACCTTACCTTCCAACCCTTTACGGATGATGCTTTTGATGGATGCAGCCAGGCATCCGTGAAAGAACCAAGAGGATGATACAGACGTGTCTTGTTTTACCAGCGCATTGGCAAGGTCATTAAAGGACATGGTATGCCTTCAAATATGCGGTGAAATAGTTCAGCCAGTAGAATGTGCTGAAATTACGCCGGTAAAAAGGCAAGGCTGTCTCGATAAAAGCTATTCGATCCCATTGCAGGAGGGATTTCATTGCTCGTATGATGCCCTCCTGGTTTATCTCTTCCAGCAGGATATCGCTGCCACCATAAAGGATCCTTGCGATGCTCGTCTGTGATGTACAGATACAGGGTATCCCCCAGGTGAAAGCATAAAGGATCTCCGCTCCCCAATCCGAGATAGTGCCTGTGCTGATAGCCACATCTGCTTCTTGAATAGAATTGAGCCATTCTATTCCATGAGGGTGCAGGATCTCCCCGGTCTGGTCTGGCATTCTTCCCAACCAGATGACCTTTCGGATCGGCTGCCTGCTTTTTTCTACCCACCGTTTGACAATGGTTTCTTCAGAGATGAGCCAGGGGAATCCGGTAGGGATGCAACTCAACCCAAGCGATTCATACGCATCCACCCAGAGTGGTTCTGTCAGCAATACAGCATCCGCCTGGCGTAGCCTGTCCAACCGCTCTTTATTTTCTGGACGATCCAGGTGCAGAAGACCAGGGTTGTATTCACACACCGCAATGATGGGGAAAGCCATATTGCTGAATTTTCGAAAATCCAAACTGGCAGAGAGATCGTCGAAGGTGGTAATGATCCCCTGAGGTGCAATGCTCTGCTGTTTCAAATCCATCTGTGAGATGGGTTGAGCATCAAGCGCTGAAACCAGTCCGTTCCAGGTGAAATTCTCCAGCGGTTTATCCGTTTCTTCCCTTACCATCCAGATGTTTTTTGACAAGAGTTCATCTTTTTGATTGTTCCGGTCGAGTGTTTTTTGATAGGTCATGCTGGTGGTGTGCTGGTGCACCAGGTGGAGTGGTTCAGCTATTACTGGATGATCTGGGTACTTATTGTGTAATTCACGATACAGGTACTTATCGCCACCCTGCTTGATGAAAAATGGCAGGTGTCTCTCCTGCCAGTCACCAAACCGGAAGCCCAGGCTTTCAAAATCATGATCGCCCAATAAGGTATTGATGATCCCGCTGTCATCATCCATGACATTCTTTGCACTGGTAACGAAGGGAGCATCGCTTGCGGTCATTTTTGCAAGATAATCTGGGTACCATTCATCGTCGTCATCGAGAAAATACAGAAAGCGATGGTCGCCAACGCGCAGGGCTTCTTGAAGAATGATATCGCGCGCCCGCATGTCAAATACCATATCCTGTTCAATGTCAATAAAATGCACAGGCAAGTCAGCACAAATAGAGCGCACTGCTTCTTTGTGAGAAGGCGAACGGTGATGGAACCCGAGATATAAAGTCCAGGTGCCGTGAAAATTCTGTTTGCGGATGGAATCAATCGCCCTGCCCACAATTTCGGGAGAGTAAAAGTTCAGCATGATAATGGCAGCATCACTTTTGTACTGCTTCATATATCTGCCCCAGCGCATCGAAGAGTTGAACCAGGGTATATACCACATAAACCCTGAACTTAATTTTATCCGCCTGCAGCATTTCAGGGAAATTCCGGATGGCGAAAGGCGCTTTTAACAGGCTGATAAAGGCAGAACTCAAGAGCTTTCCTCTTGATGCACCACTTCTCCGTAAAATGCGTATCCGGTCACGTCCTTCAATGATGTTGGTGCTGAAAAGTACTCTATAGCTCCGGTTATGGTGGTGCCGGATGATCATCTGTGGATTGTATCCGATGGGGATGTGGGCTTTCAGCAAACGCATCGAAAGCCAATCATCGCTTCCCAACCGGATGGAAGGGTCTATCCCTCCAATTTTCTCCAACACCTCACGCCGTATGGTGTAATTGCCTCCGCTAATGTGGTTGCTCAACCCGGGTGAAGCGGTTGCAGGCAGACCAGCTTCCTGTTGCAGTTTTTGAATATAAGCGGGGTCGGTATAGGTCTGGTGACGCTTCTCATAAATTTGCTGGCGCATGCGCGGCAGCAAGTTCGAAGGATCAGCAGGTTTTATCCGCCCCAGTACTGCTCCTACTTCAGGGTACTGCTGGAAGTAATCCGCAATGGCATCCACCCAATGCTCATCTACTTCTGCATCGTCATCCAGGAAAGCGAAAATATCTGCGCTGGCTGTTTTTACACCAGCTGCCTGTGCTCCTGGCTGCCCCTGGTTCTGCGCCAGGTAGATCCAACGTACAGGAAGCCCATCCACTTCCTTTTCGATCGTAGTGGGCAGTTTTCCCCCATCATCCACCACGATCACTTCAAACCGGTGCTTGCCTGTCTCTCGTGTTACTTTGAGTGACTGCAGGCAGCCGACCAACAGCGAATACCGGTGGTACGTTGCAATGATGACGGAGACTTCTGGCACATCATTCATGCTGGCGTTGTTTCATGTAGCATTGAATTTTCGCATCGAGTTGTTCGGGAGTGTCATCGGGAGAGAC
>JBDKSY010000094.1:0-2193 GCA_039680395.1 Anaerolineaceae bacterium
CCGCCTGATGGGAAAATTTGCGATGAAAGAAGCAGTTGCCAAAGCACTTGGCTGCGGAATTGGATTGATCGGGTGGCAATCCATTGAAGTGTTATCGCGAGAAAATGGTGCTCCTTATATCATCCTGCATGATAAAGCGAAAGCATACGAACATGAAGCAGGCATCACAAGCTGGTCAATAAGTATCACGCATGAAGGGAAATATGCGGCTGCAGTTGCCATCGCCCTGGGTGAAGATCCCTCACCAGGAATACCCGGATAAGGGGAATGCGACATGCGAATTCTCGCAGTAAGTGATCAAGAGCTGGCAACTATTTACTCCCCTCAAATTCGTGAGAGGTTCAAGGATATCAATCTCGTAGTCAGTTGCGGCGATCTTCCCTATTACTATCTGGAATTCATCATATCCATGCTGGATATCAACCTGTATTTTGTGCGGGGTAATCATGCCCATGAGGTGGAATACAGCGAAAACGGTCAAAAGATGGCACCCTGGGGGGCAGTTGACCTGCACCGCCGGGCTGTGCGCGACCCAGGCGGGCTGCTTTTGGCAGGGATGCAGGGCAGTATCAGATATAACAATGGACCTTACCAATACACTCAGGGGCAGATGTGGAATATGGTTCTAGGGCTTAGCCCATTGTTGATGGCAAACCGAATTTTATATGGTCGTTTTCTGGATGTGTTTATCACCCATGCTCCTCCCTGGCAAGTTCAAGATAGAGACGACCTTCCTCATCAGGGATTCAAGGCATTCCGCTGGTTTGACAAAGTGTTCAAGCCCGCATATCATCTGCATGGACACATCCATATTTATCGCAGAAATGAGATCACCGAAACGCAATTCTTCGATACGCGGGTGATCAATGTTTTTGGGTATAAAAAACTGGAATTTGATCTGGAGCATGTGAAAATACCTTCACCGTTGAAGCAGGTGAGTAAGTAGAAACAGGATCTTTTTATGGACGACAAATCAGACCTTCTCCATAATCCGATGGTACAGTCCATTGCCAGAACAGATTTTGAAACAGCAATCCGAAAAGGTTTCTGGTTGTCTGTGAAGAACTGGTTGACCAATAAAGATAACCAGCTTCTTCCATTTGATGAAGTCATTAAAACACTTCCGATAAAGGGCCGGCATTCCATTGGTACCAGAGAAATTTCGATTGATAAGATCATCGGAAGTGTGGGAAGATACCATGACTTTGATCGTGCTTTTTTACCCCGTCAGACTCATACAAAACATCGGTGGATGAACATTGATGCTGCCCATCTCCAGGATATTATTCTTCCACCTATCGAAGTCTATAAAGTAGGAGAAGTGTATTTTGTGAAAGACGGGAATCATCGCGTTTCTGTAGCTCGCGAAAAAGGTCAGATCTACATTGATGCAAATGTCATTGAACTGGATGTGATTGTGCCTATTGATACTGATCTGAGTATAGATGACATTATAATGAAGCGAGAGCAGTCTATTTTCTATGAGAAGACACATCTACCTTCTTATTTACCCGGTGCTGTAATAGAATTCTCTGTCCCTGGTGGGTATGAGAAGTTGATCGAGCATATCGAAGTACACCGGTGGTATAAGGGGGAAGAACGGCATGCTCCGGTTTCATGGGAAGAAGCGGTGATCTCCTGGTTTTCTGAAGTGTATGACCCGCTTATTGCCATCATTCGAGAACAAAATATTCTACGGAATTTTCCTCACCGTACGGAAGCAGATCTGTATTTATGGATCATTGAGCATCTTTACTTTTTGAAAGAAAAATATCAAGAAGACATTTCACTCGAAGAAGCAGTAATGCATTTCGCTGACGAATTTTCACCTAAATTCTTCAGACGATTTTTTGGCATCTTTCGTGAAGATACAAGTCTTGCCAAAAAGGGGGAAGAGAAAGGAAGAGCAGAACAAAAGCAAGAAGAAGGGAACCCTGATCAACCAGAAGAGCCTTCTGACTCGTGAATCCCGAGCCAGAGATGATTGGGTGAGATCTGCTTTGCACTGCGAATTTCAATTCCATCTGGGCGTGCGCCTTCAGCAGGGATCATGGAAGGATGAGCAAAGCATAGATCGGGCTTTTTTCCGTATTTCTTTTGGTAATAACTGGCAGCCTGCAATACTTTATCAGCAAAGTTGGTTTTTGTATTATTATCAAACCAGAGCATTCCGGTTAGCATGATCCACCTCAA
>JBDKSY010000095.1:0-11118 GCA_039680395.1 Anaerolineaceae bacterium
GTACCGATAATTGCTTTTTCTATCTTGTCAGCAATGAATTTGAACTCCAGATTGCACTTCCGCACAATATGCCCTGGCCAAATTGGAAAATGCCAGATCCTAACTATAAACAAAAGCTCGAGGTTGGTTACCTGAGCAATAAAGATGCTGTATGGGATGTAATTAAAGAAAAGGTACCCATAAAAATATATGATGCCCAAAATGATCCCAGAACTTCACATGTCGAAGAAATTCGTACATTTGGGATAAAATCTTTTCTCTTGATCCCTTGTTTATCGAAAGGGCAGGTGATTGCTGTGGCAGTAATCACCAGTTTTGATAAGAATCGGCTTTTTACTTCAGAAGAAGTTGAATTAACATGGGCAATTGCAAACATTGTAGCTCCTGGTATCGAAAATGCCCGCTTTCTTCAAAGGGTTGAACAACTTGCAGGTTTAGAAGAACGCGCTCGATTGGCGCGTGAAATGCATGATAGTCTGGCACAGAATCTCAGTGCAATGCAGTTGAAAGCTTCTCAAATGGGAAATTTGCTTCAACATGATCAAATTGAACTTGCCAGTAAGAATCTGGAAGAGCTAAATTATATTGCTAAGGAGGCGTACACCGATGTACGCGAAGCAATCTTTCATCTTCGCTCACAACCACCTTCAGGTAAAGAGTACCTGGCTTTTCTTCGTGATTATTTGACAACTTATCAAACTTGCTTTCATATTCCTGTTGACTTAATTGTCGAGGGTGATCCTACAGCAAGTTTATCCGAAAATATGGGAGATCATATTTTTCATATTATCCAGGAAGCAATTACGAATATTCGAAAACATGCCCATGCTTCCAACATAAGAATTGGAATAAAACGGATTGGTTATACGATTCAAGTGGAGATTAAAGATAATGGGATTGGCTTTGATCCAATACTCTTAACAGAAGATCAGAAGAAGCGTCATTTTGGTCTTCAAATAATGCAAGAGCGAGCTGAGGAAATCGGTGGAACAATCACGGTTGATTCGCAGCCAGATCATGGTACTTTGGTTCGATTTATGGCTCCAATTACCATGCCACAATTTGAAAAAATGAGAGAAGATCATAAATGAAGACCATTCGTGTGTTGATTGTTGATGACCATAGTATATTCCGAAAAGGAATTCGGGCAGCTCTGGAAGGTCATTCTGGTTTCGAAGTAATTGGAGAAACAGGAAATGGTTTGGATGCTATCCAAATGGCTGTTGACTTAATGCCCGATATTATTTTGATGGATATTGCCATGCCAGGGTGCAGCGGTCTTGAAGCTACCAGACAGATCAAATGCCTGGTTCCGAATATTCATATAGTGATACTAACTGTTTCTGATATGGACGAAGATCTGTTTGAAGCAATAAAAAGTGGTGCTCAAGGATATGTACAGAAAGATGTAAGTGCAAATGAATTGGGTCAGATGCTACCTCGTGTGATCAATGGTGAAGCACTTTTATCAGGTGTTCTTGCTGCGAAAATTATGAAAGAATTTATTAAGGAAAAATCCGATGCAAAATCTTTAGAAGCTGACCCATTAACACCACGTGAAATTGAAGTGATGACGTTAGTAGTAGATGGATACAGTAATCATGAGATTGCAAAAAGACTCGTCATTACAGAAAATACTGTCAAGCACCATCTCAGCAATATTCTAGAGAAATTACACATGAATAACCGTATACAATTAGCGATCTATTCCGTAGAGCATGGATTGATCAAAAAATAGTCCTCTTTTTCGTGTCCCCCAATAGTGCTATAAGCCATACCTATTCGTGCCCCTTTTAAGCCATTAAAAATGGCTCTTTTTAATTTAATAAATTGTACAAGTAAGCCTTTCGAGAAAAGTCCATGAATCGTATAGTGTAAATGGAAGAAAGAAGATCGTCATAGCTGTATAACTTGAAGGAGCTATTTTGTGATCTTTATCAGTTTGTTTTGAAGGCTGACCATTGACTATCAAAAAATGTATGTTTTATTTTGCTGAAAATCACTATAGAGATTTTCTGTAGTAGAAGACGAATCATAACTTGAATATATCCATTTGTATTTCAAAAATAAAGGAGAGACTATGAGATTACAAGGAAAAGTAGTTTTAATCACTGGAGCTGCCGGAGGCATTGGGCGTGGCATTGTCGAAGTGTTGGCACGCGAAGGTGCCAAATTCTGTCTTGCGGATATTGAAACATCCGGATCAGACGAAAATCAGTTTAAAAACAAGCATCTTGGGCAATACACTAAAGCTAAAGCCTTCGTAGAAGAACTGAAAGCACGGGGCATTGATGCCATGGCGGTGGAATGTGACGTGACCAAGTATGACACGGTAGTCAAAATGGTCGAGCAGACGGTAGCAACCTTTGGAAGGATTGATGTCTTCGTAAACACAGCAGGAGTTACCACGGAGGCATGCATGGCCGATGAAATCTCTGAAGAAGCCTGGGATAATGTGATGACTACCAATGCAAAAGGAACTTTCTTGACTAATAAAGCGGTAGTTAAGCAATTACGTAATCAGGGTGGCGGAAAGATCATTAATATCGCATCAATAGCAGGAAAATCAGGGTCACAAATGAACGCTCATTATGGTGCAAGCAAGGCTGCAGTAATTAACTGGACTAATACCCTGGCAGTAGAGACGTCAAAAGAAAACATTACTGTCAACTGCATTTGCCCCGGGATAATTCCTACGCAAATGTGGGTGCTGCTTGGCCGGCAGTTGGCAGGACCTGATGGTGATATCAATGAACCCCGCCAAATGGCAGTTGATGCAACCTCACCCATGGGGGTGGATATCCGAGTGGAAGATATTGGTGAGGCAGTGCTTTTCCTGGCAATTTCCGATAGGGTCACACGACAGGCAATTTCCATTGATGGTGGTGCAACTTATTAAATGTTTATAGAAGAATTCTGCTTTTGATACCTTTTTAAGAAATTTTGCGAATGCAGTGGCGTTGTGGATTTTCTTAATTATGAGAGGAGATACTTCGACGACACAGTACATCTCATAAAAGGTACAAATATTTGATGAAATGCCAGGTCTTTTCCACCCAGACAATACTGATTTGTGGGAATTAATACTTAGTTTTTGATTGCTCAATATAAGAGATCAAGGAGAAATTCAAATGACTATGAATAAGGAAAAAAGGGTCACTTTGTACCGGTCCATGTTAATGATTCGTAGGTTTGAAGAAAAAGTAAGGGAATGCTTCCTGGCAGGCGAAATTCCAGGTTTCATTCACCCATATCTTGGCGAAGAGGCTGTTGCAGCAGGAGTATGCAGTAGTCTTGAAAAGGAAGATAAAGTTCTGAGTCACCATCGTGGAACTGGACATGCAATTGCCCTGGGTGTTGATCCAGATAAACTGATGGCTGAATTGTTTGGCAAAAGGGATGGAACAAACGGCGGTCGTGTTGGTCAAATGCATGTAACTGATAAAGAGCATGGCCTGGTAGCATCCAATGGCATTGTGGGTGGTGCACTTCCACTAAGTGTTGGTGCAGCTTTTTTCTGCAAATACCAGAATAATGGGAAGGTTGCTATAGCTTTTTGCGGAGATGGTGGGGCTGCACGAGGCACCTCACATGAAGCAATGCAATTTGCTTCCGTTTTTAAATTGCCCCTCATTCTCGTCATTGAGAATAATCTTATAGCAGGTGCCACTCCCTTTGGTGCTATTAATAACGTTAAAGACCTTGCGGATCGAGCTGGTGGCTATGGTATTCCAGGTGTGGTCGTTGATGGTAATGACGTTGAGGCTGTATATGAAGTTGTTGGTGAAGCTGCAAAACATGCCCGCAATGGAGAAGGTCCGAGCATCATTGAGTGTAAAACCTGGCGAATGGATGGTCACTTCATTGGTGATCCGGGTTGGGGGAAGGAAGAAGGCGAAAACGAAGAATGGAAGAAAAGAGATCCTATCAGTAGTTTTACTGCAAGGCTTATAGCGGCTGGTGATGTTACCCAGGAAGAGTTGGATACCATCGATGCTGAGGTAACCAAAATTGTGGAGGACGCCGCAGATTTTGCCAGGCAAAGCCCTTACCCAACCGAAGAAGCGCTTACTGCGCATGTTTATGCAGGTTAAGCAATTAAAAATTTAAATAGGAGATCACGATGAGTAAAATGTCTTATGCTGAAGCCATATCAGACTCCGTGGCCATTGAAATGCGACAAGATCCTAATATCGCGTATGTAGGTGAAGATCCTGTTGGAGGCGCCCAACAAGTTTTTATGGGTGCCTGGTGTGAATTTCCAGAACGATTTATTGTGGCTCCCATAACAGAAACTGCCAATGCCGGCTGCGCCATAGGTGCTTCTATGTGTGGTATGCGTATGATCCTTGATATGATGTATGCTGATTTTATTCCTGTGGCCATGGATGAAATTTATAATCAGGCTGCCAATGTATGTTATACCTATAATGGAAAAGGCAATTGTCCAGTTGTCATAAGAGCAATGTGTGGAAATGGCACATCTGAGGGGTTACAGCATTCCCATAGTCTTGAAAACTTATTCGCCCATATCCCTGGCCTTAAAGTAGTTATGCCTACATTCCCTGATGATGCAAAAGGGTTAATGACATCCTCTTTGCGTGATAACGGTCCTGTAATTTTTCTTACTCATAGAAAGTTGGGTTATAACGAGGGTGAAGTGCCAGATAATGAATATTTGGTTCCGCTTGGCAAAGCCAAAGTAGTCAGAGAAGGTAAGGATGTAACACTTGTTTCCTGGTCTTACCCCGTCATGACTTGTTTGCAAGCCGCAGAAAACCTTGTGAAACAAGGTATTAATGCTGAAGTAATTGATCTTCGCACTATTGTTCCATGGGATAAAGAATGTATAAAGGAATCCGTAAGGAAAACAGGCAGGTTGGTTGTTGTTTCCGAGGAAAATCACACGGGTAGTTTTGCTGGCGAGATTGCTGCCACATTAGCAGAAGAGATTTTTAATGCTTTAAAAGGTCCAATAAAAAGGGTAACTTCAATTGATGCACCTGTTCCTATTGGAAAACTTGAAGATTTGTACCTTATCACGCCTGAGAAAATTGAGAAAGCAGTTATGTCACTTTTTTGATTTGAGATACCAGGAAATTTGGAGGAATTGTTCCGATGATCGTAGAATTGAAAATGCCCAAATATGGCTCTATGATGACAGCTGGTAAAGTTGAGGAATGGTACAAAAAAGAAGGCGACCCTGTCAAGAAGGGCGATCTCGTTCTAGCAATTTCGACAGAGAAGCTTAATAACGACGTGGAATCGACAACAGAAGGCGTTGTAACGAAAATCGTTGCGCATGTTGGAGATAAAATTCCAGTTGGTGGTGTTCTGGCGTTGATCGACACTGGCAAATAAAGAACATCAGGGGTGAGGGTGGGTTCGTTTTTTGCAGGGCGTAGTCTTGTTCGTGACTACGCCCTTTTCCTCTTCAAGGAGAAAGGAAAATGCTAATGTCACCTGAAATGAGAACTGAAAAGGCAACAACGATGCGTCAGATTATTGCAAAAAACATGGTCAACAGTTGGCAAACATCTCCCAAATGTGATTATTTTGTGAAGGTAGATGCTGGAAGACTGATAAAAATTCGAGCAGAAAACAACAAAAAGAATGATAACAAAATCTCATTTCTTTGCTTTGTTATGAAAGCCACAGCGCATGCTCTGAAAGAATTTCCGTATATAAACTCAAGTTATGATTTTGAACAGCAAATTCACATACTCCACGAAAAAATTAATATTGGTTTTGCCATGTCCACTGGAACAGGATTGGTAGTATTGAATGTGAAAGACGTTGATAAACTTTCTCCACTGCAGATAGAGAATGAGATTGCACGTTTGGTAGCATCCGTGAACAATCGCAAATTGAACATGGATGATATCGCTGGAAGCACATTGACCGTCAATAATATGGGTGTATACGAACGATTGCAATATCATACTGCTATTATTAACCAGCCTGAACTCGCAATCCTTTCAATATATCGAATTCGGGAAGAACCTGTAGTAAGGAATGGAAATGTGGTAGTGGGTCAAGTGATGAATATGGCACTTTCAGCTGATCACCGTGTGATAGACGGCAAGATGGCATATGAATTTATGTGCTGCGTTTGTGAATTACTGGAAGCACCAGAATCAATTCTATCTTCGATAAAGTAGAAAGAATATATTTTGCTTTAAAAAGTGCTGTGCATCTTTAAAAAATTATTGATTATAGTTATCTCTTCAAAAGGATGTAAAAACCGGATATTTCCATGTGAAATATCCGGTTCCGAAAATTATCATCACCGTTCATTCGAAGAGCAATCTATTACGGTTTTTGCTGCTTTTCTGTTGATCCACCAATTGGACCATCATTAGGATCTGCACCTATTCGTTGGTTGGTATTTAGAGTTTCAAGAAGAGCCATATCTTCTTTTGATATTTCAAAATCAAATACATTTCCATTCTCAACAAGCCATTCTTCTCGTTCAGCACGAGTCATGGTGATAACCCCTTGTTGGAGTGCCCATCTCACTGTGATCTGTGTTTCTGTTTTTTTGTATTTTTTCGCTAAAGTTTTGATCGTTTCGTTGTAGAAAATTCGACCATAACCAAGTATTGTCCATGCTTCCACTTGTATGCCATGCTGCATGCAAAAAGCGCGCATTTCTTTTTGTTGAAAGAATGGATTTAATTCGATCTGGTGGACAGCAGGTACAATTTCGGTTTCATTAAAAAGACGCTCAAGGTGTTCTTTTGTAAAATTACTGACACCGATTGCTCGAACCCGCCCATCTTTATAAAGTTTCTCAAATGCTTTCCAAACATCTACAAAAACATCCTGGTCTGGATAGAGTTTAGCCCAGTGAATTAGATAAAGATCGAGGTATTCGGTATTCATATCCGAAAGCGTTTCATCAAAGATAGAAAATACATCATCGTAGCCCATTTCAAGGCTCATGTATTTTGAAGTAATAAAAACTTCTTCACGCTTGAAGGCACCTTCTCGTAAAGCAATCCCTATAGCTGGCTCAGTACCATAACTGTAAGCAGTATCTATTGCTCGATACCCTGCCTTAATTCCTGCCAGGATAGATTTTACGGCTAACTCAATATCGTTTTCTAATCCTGTCCAACGATCGTGATCAAACCACGTACCGATGCCAAGTCGAGGCATCATGACACCATTGTTCAAACGGACGCAATCAGCAAGAGATGTAAGGTGAGGAATCTCGTTGCTGTTATAGATTGCACTTTCTGCTGACATAATTAACATCTCCTTTGGCAAATCGGAAAGAATACATGGAAAGCTCATCTTTCGCATGCATGTATACCTTAAAGCGCAAATAACCTTTGGAAAAGGCTAACCTGTGTACTCTTAATCAAATAAAAGAACCATTTTCAGCAACATAGAAGGGGCACTACTAGATATTATTCATGGCACTATAGGGGAGTAATTTACTTATACCCCTTGATACCTTAATGGAAACTTCTAAAAATACACTTGAATCACCCGATAGTGCTATTGCTGTATACCCATTAGTGCCGTTTATGCACTCACTAAAGATGGCTCTTTATTCTTCGCAGAATTATCCGTATGAGCCTTTTATAGAGATGGTGGATATCGTACTTTATAGGTATGAGAAAATTGTTCACAAAATTCTAGAAAAGGAGATAGACCATGCCATTCGATGCAAATTCCAAAATGAAGGATATTGGAGCCAACCCAGAAGCAAAAGCAATTTTTGAAAAATATGTACCAGGTTTTTTCGAGAATCCCCAAAGTAAACCAGCTCTGGGAATGACCTTGAAGGCGATTTGCGGATTTCCACAATCCAAACCTATTAAGGAAAAACTAGACCAAATTTTGGAAGAATTCGCCAAGCTCCCATAATCGAATTTTTTCCCGGTAATTTGAAGGCAGCATGGTTCAACTTGTAACCCTGGATGGTGAATATCATCTGGTTCTTGGGTGAATATGCTGCCTATCAATTTTATATTATGAACGAAAAGGGTGTATGCCAGAAGCTTTGCGAGTTCTGATCGTTGATGATCACAGTCTCTTTCGGAACGGATTACGTACCGTTCTCGAAAGCAATGATGGGATTGAGGTAGTTGGTGAAGCAGAAGATGGTCAGGCAGCTATAAAGCAAGCCCTTGCTTGTCGTCCTGACATTATATTAATGGATATCAACATGCCAAAATGCAATGGACTTGAGGCAACGCGAGAGATCAAACGCCTGTTGCCGAAAACGAAGATTGTCATTTTGACTGTCTCAGATGCAGATAATGACCTGTTTGAAGCAATTAAAAACGGAGCAGATGGATACTTGCTTAAGGATATCAAAGAACAAGAACTTGCTACGCTTTTAAAACTAACAATAAAAGGCGAAGCTTTTCTTCAAGGCATGCTGGCAGCAAAGATACTGGAAGAATTTCGTAGACTTGGGCAAAAGGAGGAAGCGAAAAGTAATCATCAGATAACGCTGAGTGAGAGAGAGCAAGAAGTCCTTAAGCTAATAGCTGTAGGAACGAATAATAGACAAATCGCTAAACAATTGTGTATTTCTGAGAATACAGTCAAGCATCATATCAGCAACATTATGTCTAAACTGCATGTGCAAAACCGAATTCAATTAGCTGTACTTGCAAATGAAGGCAAAAAATAAATATCACCTCAGCTCGTAAATGGAAAGACGAAAGGCGGATGGGTGGTAAATACGATTTAAGGAGAAAATCCATGTCATCTCAAAACGAAGAAAAAATATATTGGAATCCTGAAAAACCCTGGGGGCATGAGTTAATTGTAAATACCCTCATTGAACAGGGAGTGGAAGTAATATTTTGTTTGACGGGAGGGCACATTGCACCAACCTTAAAAGCCGCTGAAGATAAAGGTATAAAGGTAATTTCGAACCGCACTGAAGAAGGCGCTGTGATGGCTGCAATTGGGTATGCTATAAACTCTGGAAAGGTGGGTGTGGCTTTCCTAACTGCAGGCATGACTGGCTTTGCGCATCCCGCAATACTGACCGCCACCATGGGACAGGTGCCTGTGGTTGTGATCAATGGTGCAAGTGAGTCATATGCAGATGGTACCCGCCATTTGCAGGAATTTGATACTAAGGCAGTTGCTCAAAATGCGCAAGTGAAAGAAGCTTTCCATTGCACAAAATGGGATCGCATACCTCAGATGCTTACCTGGGCATTTAAAGCTGCTACAGGACCTGTTCCGGGTTGTGCCTACATTGATTTCCCTGTTGATCTGCTATGCAGCCAGGGTGATCCTGCAACGTTAACGAAATGGGCAACCAGTGTCTGTCATGCACGGTCACAAGGTGATCCAACTCTGGTGAAAGAAGCTGTTCAGATGCTGCTCAATGCTAAACAGCCTGTAATAAGTGTAGGGCGATTGGCGATCTATGCAGGTGCTGAAGCTGAGATCAAGGAGATTGTTGAGCTGACGGGTATTCCAGTCGAAACTTGTGGTGGTACTCTGGGTACACATCCTCTTAATATTGGATTCCAGATCTGTAATGATGCGGATGTTGCGCTTCTCTTGGGGAAGCTTTCAGCGGGTCTCCCTGGAAGCTTGACCTCAAACACATATGTAAATGCAAAGCTCATCTCTGTCTATCCTGATCCAGTTGATATAGGGCGCTGCTACCCGGTTGATCTGGGTATTGCAGGTGATGTTAAACTGGTTCTTCGCCAGATGATTGAAGAAGTTAAGAAATATAAATTCCCGGATTATTCTGAATGGGTAAGCACATTAATGAGTATGCGCGAAGGTACGCAATATCAATTTGACTCTATTGCAGAAGAATCTGTCACACATTTCCCAATTCATCCAGCAGTTGTGACCAAAACTGCTGTGGATTGGATCACTGAAAACAAGCTCAATAAAGATGCAATTATGGCAATAGATGGGGCTGATTGTATTTATTGGTGGTTCATGTTCTCAGGAGCACATGGCCTATCAATGGAATTCCCACATCAGGTCAATTATTCAGGAATGTTGCCATTGTCACTCGGTCAAATTGGTACAGGATTGGCAATGGCAGTTGGAGCATCCATTGCACGCCCAGGGAAGATTTTGATTATGCCAACCCTGGGAGATGGATCAATTGGTTACCACCTGGCTGAGTTTGAAACCCTTGCACGATTGAATATTCCAGCAGTAATCATTGTTCATAATAATAATGCCTTTGGAATGGTCTATGCTGATCAACGACGTATATGGGGAAAATCTGCCGGATCTGGCTCTTTCTTCTCACCAGATGTTCATTACGAGAAAGTAGCTGAAGATCTGGGTTGTGCCAAGGGTGAATTTGTTACCAAAGTAGAGGAAATCAAGCCGGCTCTCGATAGAGCTCTCGAACGAGCCAAGAGGGAAAGCAAACCTGTTGTGGTCACTTGCATGACGGATCCAAATATATATGTCCTTGAATGGGCATGGATGCTTTTACCTGCAACACCCGAAGGTGAACCTTACCAGGGTATGGGATATTAACCCCTTCATGAACTTTCTACCAGGCTTCCTATTTCTTTTACACAGATTTAGGAAGCCTGAAAAAAGACATGCATAAGAAAGGAAGAGGAAAAATGAAGGCAGCATTTATGGATAGGCCTGAACATTTTTTTGTGAAAGACATTCCTGTTCCAGAGCTTGAAGAAAATGAAGTGCTTATTAAAGTGCGGGCTTGTGGAATCTGTGGATCTGATCTCAGTCTGTATAAGATGGGTATGGAAGACCGCATCCTTGGACATGAATTTTCGGGTGACATTGTAGATACAGGTGCAGGAGTAACTGGATGGAAACCAGGAGATCGTGTAGTAGTGGAACCATCATTAGTTTGCTGGGAATGCTATTGGTGCAAACACGGGCAATTCCACTTATGCCCCTCTCTGGGTTTTACTGGCATTATGGCAGATGGTGGCTTTGCAGAGTATGTTAAGGTGCCTTCCTATCAACTCCATCATTTACCGGATGAAGTCTCTTACGTACAGGGAGCATTGGTTGAACCATTAAGCGTTTCGCTTCATGGGGTGATGACTTCGATCATGCGTCCTGGGGATACCGTTGCTGTTTTCGGATGTGGAATCATTGGATTAACCACATTGTTATGGGCAA
>JBDKSY010000096.1:0-3559 GCA_039680395.1 Anaerolineaceae bacterium
ATGGACCAATGCGTGAATCCAACCTCAAGGCGGTGGGATTGTGGCACAGCATGTTATGCACCGGGAAGAAAGTCCCCATCACCGGGGGGAGCGATTATCACCGTGATACGCCATTCATCTTCCTGGGCGGACCCACGACATGCGTTTATGCTCCTTCTGCCTGCCCGAAGGATATCCTTTCAGCAGTGAAACAGGGGCACACGTTTCTCACCTTCTCCCCCACCGGGCCTACTGCCATCCTTACCACTGGCGAGGCCATGATGGGCGATAGCGTTCCCTGGGATGCCAGGCATGAAATGCAGATCTCGGTGGAAGGACTGCTGGCGGGGGATGTGGTCAAAGTGATCACTGCCACCAGTGGAGATGTGTTGCTCCAGGCTCCTACCGATGGTAACTTTCAGACGGAGTACACCATGCAGCAACCTGGTTTTGCACGGGTGGAGGTGTACCGCGCTTTCCTTCCCGGTCTCCCCATGTTGCCAGCTTTGATCACAAATCCAATATATTTTGAAAAATAATTCTAATCTAGAATAAATCACAATAGAAAAGGAAAATACCTCACTGAAAGATTTCAAATCTTAATCTGCTCTTAAAATGAAAATTGCTTACTTTTCTAATACTTTTTAATTTGTATTTGATTTTCTTTAACCGAATACTCTATACCTTTTTTTATCCACCCATGTTGTAAAGGTATTGTTGCCATTTTATTGTGGATACAAATTAATCCTTGCATATTATCGGAAAAGTTCTCCCAAAGATTGGCATTTGTATAAAGAATTCCAGAAATTCTATTGAACGATTTATCATCCATAAATGATGTTGTTTTTACTATTGCACCATTTTTCTTTTCTATTTTTTCGCATACATCATAATGCTCATATACTACTTTCATGGTATTTTTGTCTATACCAACAACATCATTTCCAATAGGATAAACTGCTTTTAATATCGTAGGAAGTGGACTGGGAACAAATTTCTCCATTTCAATACTGCCACCATTAAGTGCAATTAAACACACATCATTCCGTTCAACAATAGATTTCTTAATATATCTATAGTACTTATCTCTTTTTGTATTGATAGCATTAGTAAATCTTAAGATAATGCTCTCCTCAGGTACTGGTTTAAATCGATTATGCTCTTCCATAGTAGGTACAGCATCTGAGCCATTTCCTGAAGTTGCTACAACTGCCTCTATCCAAATGACCTTGTTTCCATCAATTACTTTTAAGTCCGGCCCTTCCATTTTTCCTCTCATGCATAAACAAAAGCCCCAGTCTAGAAGTACATTTGCCAAGTACATTTCGAAGAATCTTGCATCTGTTTGAAGAGCAAATTCATGTGGGAAATTTTTATCTGCGAAAGGTGCAAATGCTTGCCAAAGCTTTTCACAATATTTTCGATTAGGCTTAAATTTTGGATTATCCCTCAAGGTTTCATATATCTTGGATACTTGACTAATTGTCGGATCAAATAATTTCATATTTCCCCCAAACTTAATTGGTAGTCTTTCCAATTCTTTTATTTTTTCAGCCAATCAATAAGGTAGAAATACATTGGAACAAGTAATCTATTTAATACCCTTCATTAATCCCCTCAATCCAATCTGGTTCTTATTTTTGAAAGGGTTTAGCATCGAATTGTTGAAGAGCCAGGAATACATTTCAGATACTAAACCCCTATGCACTAATATCATTGAAATAACTGAACAGCTTTTTGAATGGTATTCCAGAATCCATAGATCATGGGGATGCCAACAGCAAGCCATGCCAGATAGACAATAACCTTGCTGTTCCCCTTCACGGTAACAGCCTTTTCTTCTGTGCTTGTTGTGGCTATACCAGAATTCTTGTCATGTGCCAGGCTTCTTTCCTGTGCCAGTTCTTCATCGGTCATGAAGTACTTCCTGGCAACCGGTTTGATGAACACATTGCAGATGAATCCGATCACCAGTAAACCGGAAAGGATATACATGGTGAGGTCATATGCCTGCGCCACAGGCACGCCGCGAGCTAATTGAAACTCGCGCAAGTAATTCACCAGCACTGGCCCTAAAATACCCGCCGTTGACCATGCAGTCAGCACCCTTCCCTGAATGGCGCTGACCATCTGTGTACCAAACAGGTCAGCAAGGTATGCTGGAAGTGTGGCAAACCCACCTCCATAAATTGAGACCAGAACACAGAAAGTAGCTACGAACAATGCATTGCTGCCGGTATTCCGGATAGTTGGAATGAGCGCATAAAGTGCAATTCCCAGGACGAAGAAAATAAAGAATGTATTCTTTCGTCCAATATAATCAGAGATGGAAGACCAGGCAAACCGCCCAAGGATATTGAATAAAGATATCAAGCCAGCAAAACCAGCCCCAATCGTGGCAATTTGTGTCAATTGCTCAATATTCAGATCGCCATACGCCAGGTTCACTCCGATTAATTTGCCGCCAAAGATTTCTTGCAGCATGGGTGAAGCCATTCCAATAATACCAATTCCGGCAGAAATATTCATACAGATCACACCCCAGACCAGCCAGAACTGTGGAGTCTTCAGAACAGTTTTTACATGCACATGACCCTGGGTGATCATGGAATTTTTATTCTTATGAACGGGTGGCGTCCAACCTTCTGGTTTCCAGTCAACCGGTGGAACACGGTATCCAAATGCACCGCCCATAATAAAGAGGAAATAGACACCTGCCAATACCAGGAATGTCTGCCATACTCCCGCGCTGGTAGTGGTGGCAAAATGCTTCATCAGGGTTTCTGCCAGAGGTGCACCAACCATAGCGCCACCGCCAAAACCCATGATCGCCAGCCCGCCTGCCATGCCGCGTTTATCGGGGAACCACTTGAGCAGAGTCGAAATAGGAGAAAGATACCCTAATCCCAGACCAATGCCGCCAATGACGCCAGCACCCAGCCAGATCAGCCATATCTGATGAACAAGTACGCCCACTGCAGAGATCACCAACCCACCGCACCATAACACAGCAGATGCCACACTTGCCTTGCGCGGGCCACTGCGTTCCACCCAACTACCAAAAATGGCTGCCGAAGAACCAAGAAAAACAAAGAACATTGTGAATGTCCAACCGAGCATTGAAATAGGCCAGTCACAGGTAGTAGTAAATACCTTCTCAAAAAAGCCCATTGTTTCAGGACAGACCATAGCTTTCGTGATCCCAATAGACTTGGACAGAGGTATCCAGAATACTGAAAAACCATAAGCCATGCCAATGCACAGGTGAATCGCAAGAGCCGCTGGAGGGACGATCCAGCGGTTGAAACCTGGTTTGGCAATCGTACGTTCTTTGTTTAAGAAACTAAGAGATGCCATATATTTTTCCCGTAGAGCTAAAGATAAAAGCTTGATAATATTTGAAAAGCTTTTTGTTTCCGTGAGAAAACTTCACACGGGGATTACCAGATATCAAATTGTAAACAAACAGGCCTGATTACTGAGTACTTTCCTTTATACCGCAAATCACAGATTTCACAAGTCAGATGTATAGATGGGCTCAATGCTCTCAGGTTATTTGGATTTTATTCCAGGCTCTATC
>JBDKSY010000097.1:0-4532 GCA_039680395.1 Anaerolineaceae bacterium
ATACTGCCATCTTCAAGAGTGAAGCGCCCTGTTGGAATTTGTAGTGAAAAACCTTCGGGCAATTTAAATTGTCCGCGTGCTACTTCAGCTTCAACACCACCAGTGGGATATTGCCCCATGACAACCATTCCAGGCACTTTACTGAAGCCGTATGATTCAATTTCACAGGCACTGAAACATGCATTTCCCACCAGGAGAACCATCTTATCAAATGAATATTGGTTTTCGTTTGGAATAACTTTTTCTCTGGTTTCTTCAGGTTCGAATTTTCCCGTTTTTTCGCTGTAATATTCCAATTGACCCATCGGAATTTCCTGGTCATAGAGGAAACCTGCCAGACCCAGAGGTGCACCACCTGAATTCTTCCGCATGTCTATGATAATTCCTGCCACATTGTTTTCTTCGAAGACTTTTAATGCTCGCTCAAACAGCCGGATGATCAGGTTCAGATCATCATAATTGGAGTTGATACTAACATATCCAACACTTCCATTGATGATCCTCGATTCGACCGGCAGAACATGTACCTCATCACTCCCATAAATATAGGTTGCCAACAGGCTGTCGTACTCTTGAACACGTGTAAAGGATACGGTTTTTTCAGCTCCTGCCTTATTTTTATAAGTGACCGATATGGGATCCCCAATGGAACCTCTCAACAAGAAAAGCACCTGATCATACCGGTAAGCGAAATCTGTGGAATATGGACCAAAGAGAGGGTTGACCGCTTCAATGGCAGTGGCAACTGGTGTACTATTTACGCCAACAATTTCATCCCCAACCTGGATGCCTTCCAATGCGGCAGGACTGCCATCCAGCACAAATACCACCAGCACCCGCCCATCATCCAATTCACGGATACCAGCACCAATTCCACCGGCTGCACGTTGATAAAAGGCTGCATTTCCGATATCACCACCATCAAAACCAACATGGCCGTCATGGAATGCACTAACAAACTCTTCAATGGCAAGATAATATGTCGTGGCATCCTGACTTTTTTCAGCCTGTTCGACCACAGGAGCTACCTTGCTGTATAAAACATCCCAATCGGGTTGTTTCCCTTCAACTCCATTGAAGGCATATTCTTTCCGAACAATTTCGAACATCTTATCGAATGCTTCGGTATACGAGAGGGTAGAAAAATCCTTGATCGCCACATCTGTTGGCTCAAACAAAGTCATGCTTATTTCACTATCGCGAATAATACCAAATGGAGAAGAATCCAGGTCAATAATGGAGTATCCTGCTTCAAGGGTTACTGTTGGGTCATCATCCGTGAACAGTAAACCATCCTCTCCAAAATCAGAAGGGAAGTTTTGTTGATCGTCCGGTGCCCAAACGACCAATTTTCCACCGGTTACTTCATCGTTGTTTTCCGAGTCGGTCACCACCGAAGTCAAATAGGAAGGCCAACCACGCGACTTGTCATCTCCTTCGGAGAAAGGACCGCCCGTCAGGTTGGGAGAATATGCAACTACATAAACCTGCACACCCTCCTCGCTCTTTCCATCATGATCAACATCATTATTTACGCCAATGGGAAAAACAGGAAGAGAAAGTTCATAGGTGCCGGTATTGTTATCCATATCAAGATCAAGGAAACCCAATACCTGTGAATCAACTGGCAGTTCCCATTCTTCATCGCGAAGAATGAAACCTGTCATATCGAGCAATGCAACAGCTTGCTCGATATAATAAATTTCGATAATGTCATTGGAATAGGTGAATTCCCCGGTGATCAGAGCAGGACCGGTACTTTGTGGAATGTTCTGCTTTGTTACTTGCTGTGATAGTTGTGTTGGCTGTTGTGTTTCCTTATTGGATAATCCGGTCAAGCTGCAGCTCATCAGTAATAATCCGATGAGAAGGACAAATACCAGTTTTTTCTTCATCCCACTCCTCCTGAATTTACAATAGTAGTATTTTACCTCATCAACACTTCTGCAACATCGAAAAATCTGTAATAATGGTATATGTTTCTGGTTGAAAGGAGGATATGATGAAAAGATTCTTTCCGCGATTGACCGCAGCGTTCATGTATTTTGGCTCCATTGTTGGATTACTGTTCAGTATTGCGATCATTGCGCTGGTATTTCCTGCGCGTGCAAAACTGGTGGTAGGTTTGGATGAAGGATTGACTTTAACTCTTAAAGGATTGACAACCACTTCCGATATCCTTACTACCATTGGTGAAACTCTCGATAAAGTAGATGATAGCCTAACAGTATTGGTTGACTCTACACGTGATGCATCTGAGAGTTTAAAAACTACTTCGGAAATGGCTACTTCGATTGCTGGACTCGTCGGTGACAGTTTCACGGCTGTGATTGATAAAACCCAAAGCTCATTAGTCACTGCTGGAAAAACCGCCCGCCTGGTTGATGATACTCTGGCGATCATTACAGCCATTCCGATCATTGGAACGCGTTACGAACCAGAGAATACACTGGAGGATTCGATCAATGGCATATCCTCCTCTTTGGATCCAATGACAACCAACCTGGGTGAGGTTCGCGATGATCTACAACAAACTGCTGAAGACCTGGGAGGGATTCGTACCAGTTTGAATACACTTGCCGATGGTTTGGAAGATATTCTCGGATCAGTCAAAGATACGCAGAAATCCACACAGGAATATATCACTACCGTGAATTCATTGAGCGAAAAGGTGGAATTCGTTCAGAAGAATTTTCGCACCTGGTTAACCATCCAGGCTATCCTGACAATCCTCTTCTTCTTATGGATGGCTGCCGCACAGGTTGGAATGATGATACAGGCGAAAGCATTATGGGTTGGTTATCCGGCCGAGCTACAGAAAACCAAAAAGGACACGGAAGAAAGAGAGATAACGCCTGGATCAACAGAAAAAGGTGCTGCTCGATCACAAGCAGAATTGAGTGAAGAAAAGTCTGAGCCTTCTGATCAGACAAATGAAAGTGAGAACTAACCCTGCAATACCTGGGCTGCGAAATCAACACCGAATTGGAATGCTTTTTTCAGCTCCGGGTCGCGTGGAAACCCCGGGTAATCATAACTGGCTGTCAGCTTCCACTTGAGCCCTTCGGCAAAAGTTTCGATGTCCCTTCTTGCTCCTCCACCCCAGGTGTAACTGCCCGTATAGGCAGCGATCTTATTGAAAATGCGCTTATGGGTGGCAATATCCAGAATATTCCGCATAGGAGGGACCAGAAAACCCTCATAAGTCGGTGATGCAATGATCACTCCTCGTTGACTCCACAACCAGGGCAAAATATAACTGGGATGGTCACGGATCACGTCGAACCGTTTATACGGAACTCCAGCAGATTCAAGACCAGATTCAATGGAAGGCACTAGATTGGCAGTGCTGCCATACATAGAAGCGCATAAGATTGTCACACCGGGTTCTGCTGGCTGGCTGCCATATTCAGCCCATTTCTTGTATAACTGCACGATCTTCTGAGGATTTTGTTTCCATACCAGGCCATGCGATGGGGCAATTACCTTGATCGAAAGATCGGATAATTTTTCAATCGCATTGAGTACCGGTTTGCTGACCGCTGCCACAATATTGCTGTAATAACGTAATGCCTCGCTGATATGCCAGGTAAGGTCTACCACCTGTTCATCAAAGAGGATGCCCTCCAGAGCACCAAAACCACCGAAGCCATCACAGGAGAATAATACCTGTTCTTCAGGGATGAATGTCATCATCGTTTCAGGCCAGTGTACAAAAGGAGTGTAATGAAAATGAAGGTGATGGCTGCCAATATTGATCTCCTCGCCATCCTTTACCACCTGAACTGCATCTTTCAACCCATAATATGATGCAACCATGGGTTGTGCTTTTTCGCTGACCAGGATCTTTATCTGGGGTGCTTGTTGAACCAAAGCCAGCAATGCAGAAGTATGATCGGGTTCCATGTGATTGAGAACCACATAGGATAATTTTTGCAGATCAATCACGGTTTTTAACTGTTGTATATATTCTTCAGAGAAAGGTGCTTTTACCAGCTCGATTAATGTACTTTTTTCATCTCGTATCAGGTATGAGTTGTAACTGACGCCTTCCTGTTTGACCGGCCACAGCCCTTCAAACAGGTCAGTTTGATGATCATTCACTCCTACCCAAAAAATGTCAGGGGTAATTCCAACCGGCTGCATACTCACCTCCAAGAAGCATATTCTACCCTTGCTAAATAAATCTCATCAGGGTTAACAACTATGTCCATAAATAGATTAACCGAAAGTACTTGACGCGTCAAGAATGACCTGCATGAAAATATTTCATGCCTGCAAACCAGATCTATAAGTGAAATATGGTTCTAAAAATAGGTCTATCCAGTCTTCTATTGCATCAAGTGAGCTGTCAACGTGACCGGTACGTTGGAAAGCGCCACCGAAACAGGGCAAGTAGACTTGACGTCGTTCGCAATCTGAAGGAATTGCGCTTCAGAGATTCCTGGGACTCTTGATTCAGTATCCAGGTGGATATGGGTGATCGTTGACTTACCAGATACCGGTTCAATTGTCACAGCAGCATGGGTATG
>JBDKSY010000098.1:0-1848 GCA_039680395.1 Anaerolineaceae bacterium
ATATTCACTTCCATATCTTTTAATGTGCGAGATTCCTGGCTATATTTCCATACCTGCCTTACCAGATGGAGAAGGTCAATGTGTTTCCATTCACCCATATCAAATGGAAAATGGTTTTGGATATGCCGGCTGCGTAATAATGGCAGATCAAAACTTTTCCCATTATAGGTCACCACACAGTTGTAATGATCGGTTAACCGCGCCAGTACAGCCAGTAATGCCTGCTCTTCAGAAGGATCGCGCATAAACAATTGTGTAACCGTAAAGCCAGATTGATCAAACCAACCCAAACCGATCATAAATACGAAAGTGCCCGTTCCTCCAGCCAGACCGCTGGTTTCTGTATCAAGGAACAGGGTCGAATTAATTTCAGGCTCATCAGATTCTTTATACTTTGCCCATTTTGTAATATTTTTTACGGATTCCGGTGGAACAAGTGGCTGGCATCCATGTGTATAAGGAAATGAGTAAAGCGTGGTTGCCGTAAAAATATCTCCGAAGCGTGTACTTTCGTATCTCCCCTGGATCAAGTCTTCTATTACTGGATGCTTATCCTCTTCTTTACGCTCAGGGAGTTGAGAGGTACCAGTTTTTACCCCCAATCCTTCCAGTTTTCGAAGTAAGGCGCTAAAGTCATCCACGGCTGTTCACCATCGCTTTTAATAAAGCAAGAGTCTCGTTCTTCCCGCCTGTACCATTTTCTCCTGCTGGACCGACACATCCAGGGCATCCATCTTCGCAGGTACAATGTTGTACAAGCTCCAAACTACTCTCTAATAAGTTTGAATGAGATTGATATAAACTTTGTGCCAATCCAATCCCTCCTGGTGCCTGATCGTAGACCATAACAGCAGGTTTTCCATCCGCAAATTCTGCTTTCGGGTCGGCAAACGAACCCAGATCAGTTGGATCGCACATGACAAATAAAGGTGCAAGATTTAAAAGCACATACCGTAAGCCTGATAAGCCAGTACGTGTACGAACCACCATTTCTACACGGCGATGGCAGGCAGGGCATAACGTGATCAAATTTCCAGGTGTGTTCGCTTCTAGAGGAGATACGAATGATTTGAAGGGTGTTTTATGGTGAATATGGAGTGTTTGACTGGTACCTGGGGTTCCACAAAGGGAGCAGGTGAAATTATCTCTCTGTAAAATTGTTGCTCTCATATTTTTCCAGTCAGGTCCATATTGATTTTCATCACCTGACCAGGAATCAAGTTCTCGCAATGCGTCAATAACTGTTTTTTCTAATGTTAACCAGTAACCGGTTGTATCAAGTGAATTGGGTGGCAGGTCGAGGTCATGGGTTGAAAGGATCTCATTGTTTGACCAACGGATCTTTTTATATCCAACCACTTTATTCACGACACGGATATCGCCATAAAACCAATTAATATCTGATGCATGAGTTTCTTGCACTGCATTCGCATATTCAATTTTTACCTCGTTACGAGGTTCGGTGTAATAATCAACCGATACTGGCTCCAGTAACGCCTGACCTTTTTCTAAATCGAGCTCTCGCACAAGAAAACTTTCACCCTGGTGCAAGTAAATGGCATCCGGGTGAACCATCCAAATAGAGCTGGGGGCATCCACCGTTCCGATGGATAAGAATCTGTCATTGTCCTGAATTTTCAGGCTCACAATTGACCCTGCACTGGTGCGAAGGTTGAGACCATCTGCCGGATATTTATCTGCTGTCCAATAATATGTATTGGAATTATTGTAGATCTGCTTATCATTCACTAAAAACATCAATAATCCCTGCATAAGGGTATCAGGAACATTACCAAAATGTTCGCCATCATGGAAAGGAAGCTCAAACGCTGCGCAACGCAAATGACC
>JBDKSY010000099.1:0-4924 GCA_039680395.1 Anaerolineaceae bacterium
TCATACATCCCATTGGTCATGGCTCTTTTCGCAGCAGCAGCAACAAAAAGACCGCTTGTGTATGCGGCAGTAACGATCATCATAGGGCTATATCTGAATCACGGGTTATCCATTGTGTACTCTCTTCTTCCGGTTGTACCGGTGGAAATCATTTTCTTATTGTCGAAGTACCGGAAATATGGGTTTTGGATGATGCTTTTTGCTGTATTCATCAGTCAATTAATTTGGTTCTCCTACCTCAAATATCAATTTGGAGGTTTTAGCACCCTGGAATTAATGAAAAACAATATACTCTTTATGGCAGGAAGTGCATTTACTGCCTGGGTGCTTGCAAAACTCACCAAAAGGATATAGTTCAGACATTTTTGTAAAAATTAAAAGTTTTAGAGAATTCGTTAAGCAATCGTAAACTTTAATGAGTGAACATTTGTGATATGATAGCGTCACAATTTGATATTGCACCAGAACATTGGAGTTGTTATGTCTCTTTCCCCCGGTCATATATTGAATAATCGTTACTCGATCGAGAAATTACTCGGTCAGGGCGGGTTTGGGGCAGTCTATAAAGCCCACGATGCCAATCTGGATAAACCCTGTGCGGTAAAAGAAAATCTGGATACCTCACAAGAAGCACAACGCCAGTTTTTACGCGAAGCTACCGTTCTGGCTAACCTTTCTCACCCCAATTTACCACGCGTTACTGATCACTTTATCATCCCCAACCAGGGGCAGTATCTGGTGATGGACTACATTGATGGTGAAGACCTGCAACGCCTGGTGGAAAGAGGTGGCCCTCTCGAACCTGGCCGAGCGGCTGCGTTGATCGCGCAGGTAATGGATGCATTGGCATACATGCATGGCCGGGTGCCGCCTGTTTTGCATCGCGATATCAAACCTGCCAATATCAAACTGACACCCGAAGGCAAAGCTGTGCTGGTGGATTTCGGGTTGGTCAAGCTTTATGACAGCCATACAAAAACAACCATGGGTGCTCGCGCTATTACGCCGGGATACTCACCACCCGAGCAGTATGGTCAGGGCAGCACCGATGCCCGTTCAGATGTTTATGCCCTGGGAGCCACCCTGTATATGCTGGTTACGGGTATCAATCCTCCTGAAAGTGTTCAGCGTGTAGCAGGGGATACTTTACGTCCTGCCCATCTGATAAATCCACGAGTTCCTCCTTTCCTGGGTATGGCCATTGCACACGCAATGGATATGATCCCAGGCAATCGTTTCCAATCCATGATGGAATTCAAGGCAGCGCTTACTGGAGGACAACGGGTTTCTCCTGTTCAACCATCCTACGTCCAACCTGGGCTTACAACACAGCCGCTCTCTCCCGCAATGGGTGCTCCAACTTACCCAAGGGAAGAACCGCTTCCACCGCAAGCTGTTTATGCTCCGGTGAAAAAGAAGTCGAAAACCGGTATGATCATCGGAATTGTTGGCGGAGTGATCGCATTAGGTGCAATAGCCGTCTGCATAGCCTTGTATAGTTTAGGTAGTGCAGTAAATAAAGCCAGTACAGCAACTGCCGAAGCTTTGGCAGTAGAACAGACCGCCCAGGTGCGCGCCGCGACGAAAACCGCGAAATATGAAGCCACGCAAGCCGCAGAAGTGATGCAGATGACCCAGACTGCAGTGACATATCAGTTAACGTCTACTGCAGAAGCTATGGGTGAACCTAAATTATTATATGGGCCAGGAAATGGCAGTCTGGTACACAGTAATGATGGGTACATTGCTGGAATTAGCGCTGGTGTTTCCGTGCAGAACTTCATTGCAGAAGCAACTTTCATGAATCCATACAGTACCAGCGAAGGTTCATGGGACTATGGTTTCTTATTCCGCGATGAAGGTTCCAATATGCAGTACCGGTTGATCATCTCTTCGGATACCGAATGGGAGCTTTATAACAATACCGGCAGCAGTGATGGCGCATTGATCGCAAGTGGGTACCTTGATAATCTGAATACAGAGGCATATGGATCCAACATGATCAAACTGATCGCATATAATAGTGCGGGCCAGTTATGGGTGAATGATGTGTATATCAGCGATCTGGATCTCTCTGGTCGGATCAATTCTGGAGAGATCTATGTAGCCACTGGCATGTACACTGAAGATGAGATAGAAGGTAAAACAACCGAGTTTTACGACTTCTCGGTTTATGAATTGTATTAGGAAAAAGGTTTTCATAAACAACCATCGGGTCATGAAAATGACCCGATGGTTGTTTAATTAGGCAGGTTAGTTATTCACTCTTCTATACGAGAGACTCTTTCTATATAATGATAAAGAAAGGGATCTCTCCATGCTTAATCCTGGTTCGGTTTTGCAAAGCAGATATCGGATCGTAAAGATGCTTGGTCAGGGGGGATTCGGGGCGGTTTATAAAGCCTGGGATCTCAATCTTTCCCGCCAATGTGCAGTGAAAGAAAACCTGGAAAGCACACCTGAAGCACAACGTCAATTCATGCGCGAAGCAACCGTACTGGCAAATTTGTCGCATCCCAATCTGCCACGTGTTACAGATTACTTTATCATCCCCGAGCAGGGACAATATCTGGTCATGGATTTCATTGAAGGGGAAGACCTGCAGCAGAAGATAGATCGGGCAGGCAATTTGGCAGTATCAAACGTGATGGATTGGACAGATCAGGTGATGGACGCACTGATCTATCTTCACACGCGCGTACCCCCTGTACTGCACAGAGATATCAAACCATCTAACATCAAGATCACCCCCGATGGGAAAGCTGTTCTGGTGGATTTTGGATTGGTGAAGATCTACGATGCCAATACCCAAACCACAACCGGTGCCCGCGCGGTTTCTGTGGGATACGCTCCGCCTGAGCAATATGGCCAGGGGGGAACGGATGTACGATCAGACATCTACGCGTTGGCTGCCACGATCTATATGGCATTGACAGAGGTTCCTCCGGTTGAGAGCGTGCAGCGCCTGGTCAACGACAGCCTGCAGCCTGCGCACACACTTCGTAAAGATGTACCCATAGGCTTTGGTATGGCGATCTGCAAAGCGATGGAACTTCTTCCTGCCAATCGTTTTCAAACCATGCAGGAATTCAAGAAAGCATTATTCGATCCAGCTTATCGAGATGTTCCAGTTATTGGTGTTTCAGCACAGGCAACTGTTCGTGCAGCGCCTTCCATGGTTACGCCCCCGGTTTCCATTCCTGCTCCTGCTCACCGAGCCTTACAGGCTCAGAAACCCCGATCACGTCTAAAAAGTGGACTTACCGCTCTCGGTTCCACAATTCTATGTTTTGCAACAGGAGTGATCATTATTGGATTGGTAGCAAATTCTCCTTCAAACAAGGCGAAACAGACTGAAAATATCCTGGCAACCAGTGAAATGCGTGCTTCATTAACTATGGCGGCAGAAACCAGTACCGCCATAGCACAGGAGTTTACTCAACAGGCGGCATTAACTCAGGCTGCAGAAGAACGATCCAAAATGACCGCCACTTCCTTTGCGATTACTTCTACAGCATTACAGAACCTTTCAGAGATTGATGGATTATGGGCAAATGCGGTTCCGAAATTTGGCCCTGCCAGTGGGAATCTGGTTCATGAAGAAGATGGGATGATAGAAGAGTACAAGACGAAGGTCAGTTGTCTCAACTGCATCATACAGGCAGTCTTCATTAATCCTTACGGAGGAGATGAAGGGTATTGGGATATTGGTTTTTTCTTCCGAGATACAGGATCTGCGGATTCCTTCCGTCTGATCATATTCTCTACCTTTGATTGGTATCTTAATAACTATGTGGCAAGCCCAACGGGTATCAAGATCCAATCGGGTGTGTTTCGTGGATTGAACACCGGGGCGGGAGAGCAAAATACTGTCACATTGATCACGAGTGGTGTAAAGGGCTATTTACTCATCAACAATGTATTTGTGTCAGAGCTGGACCTTTCATCAAGGAATGAAGCTGGCGTCATTTCTCTGGGTACGGGTTTCTATTCTGATGATGAGATCGCTGGGTACAAGACAGGTTTCACGGATTTTCAAATTTGGACTCTTCCCTGAAGAAATCTTTTTATATATTTCTCATTATTCGACTTATAATAATAAAATGACATTCACAACCGGGTACATCTTAAACAGTAGATATCGCATTGTAAAACTGCTCGGTCAGGGTGGATTTGGCGCAGTTTATAAAGCCTGGGATCTCAACCTGAGCCATGCCTGTGCAGTCAAAGAAAATCTGGATACCTCAGTTGAAGCGCAGAGACAATTCCTGCGTGAAGCGACTGTGCTTGCGAATCTATCTCATCCCAATTTGCCGCGAGTGACTGACCATTTTATCCTGCCTGACCAGGGACAATACTTGGTGATGGATTTTATTGAGGGGGAAGATTTACACACCATGCTGGAAAAATCAGGGCCTTTGCCAGTGGATAAGGTCTTGTTGTGGATGGGCCAGGTGATGGATGCCCTCGAATATTTGCACGGGCGCATCCCACCAGTGCTGCATAGAGATATCAAACCCGCAAATATCAAGATAACACCAGAAGGAAGAGCAGTGCTGGTGGATTTTGGTCTGGTTAAACTTTATGACAGTCATACGAAAACTACCATGGGAGCTCGTGCAATTACCCCAGGGTATTCGCCGCCAGAACAGTATGGACAGGGAAGTACCGATGCCCGTTCGGATATTTACGCACTGGGCGCAACCATATATATGCTGGTTACGGGGGTTCAACCACCAGAAAGCGTGCAGCGTGTCGCGTCAGACACTCTACGTCCAGCTCAAGTCGTTAATCCAAATATTCCTGTAAATGTGGGATATGCGATTACCCAATCTATGGCATTATCTCCCGAGAAACGGTTTCGCTCTATTGTGCAAATGCGGGCAGCGTTTTTTGGTAGTTATGCTCCAGCGATACAACCCAT
>JBDKSY010000100.1:0-2193 GCA_039680395.1 Anaerolineaceae bacterium
ATTCATTCGAACTTTGATTTTCATCAGGCGGATCATTCCAAATTGCGAGGGATGAAAAAGCAAATATGTGCTCCCTGGTTGTTCTCGCTATCCACCCACATCCTGCCATCATGTGCTTCGATTATGGAGCGACTGAGAAAAAGTCCAAGCCCCGTCCCTTTGGTACGTTTTGCAACATCCGGAGAACGATAAAACCGGTCAAATACATGAGGGATATCCTGTTGAGCGATCCCTGGACCTTGATCACTGACACACACGATGACTCGTTGGGGTTGCACCCGCCCTATGATCCGAATCTCTCCTGATGGTGCATATTTTATCGAATTTGACGCCAGATTAGAAAGAACCTGTTCCAGCCGGGTTTCATCTGCCAGTACGATCGGAAAGTCTTTTGGAAAATCAACCACAATGGTATGGTCACTTGTTTGGGTTTGAAATTTTTCTGCCACCCGATTTGCCAGGTCAGCGATCTGGCAATCAGTTCGATTGATCTTAAATCCTCCAGCCTGCAGCCGTGTAGCATCCAGTAGATTTTCGATCATCGAGGTAAGCCGGTCAGATTCTTCTTCTATCACTTTCAAGCTATCTTCTACTACAGAACGATCCCAGGTGGCATCTTCGCGCCGGAGGGTACTTACATAGCCTTTGATCAGCGCAACCGGGGTTTTTAACTCGTGACTGATCACAGAAATAAAAGTGCTTTTCAGCTCATCAGCCTGACGGAAACGAGTGATGTCGCGCACCAGGGCAATGATGTTCAGTAAATATCCTTCAGCCGAGTGCAGGGGAGCATATGTAATACCTACAGGTATTGGAGTGATCTCATTAATGCGTATGAGATCACCTTCAATGTAAAGTTGTGCATGGGGGGTCAATGGCCACCCGCCAGCTACCGCTTGTTCCAGGGTTAATCCTTCTGGAGGTTTTGCCCAACGGATCATTTCATCGTGCGGTCTGTTTTGGATAAGTTCGATGTTTTCAGTAAGTATCCGGCTTAAAGCAGGGTTGCATCGTTCAATCCGTAAGTTGGGTGTGAGGATCAGCATACCATCTGCAACAGAATCAAGCAATGCATCCATGCGCTGTTTTTGCTGGCTGATTTCGTGATATAACTGCGCGTTCTGTACCGCAATGGCTGCCTGATCAGCAAAACTGCTTAACAGAGACCGGTCATTGCTGGTAAATATACTGGGGTAATTACGAAAAATATAAATTGCCCCAATCAGGTTGTGTTGAGCAATGAGGGGCAAGCCCACGCTGGTTAATCCGCCAAGGCTGGCGTTATAGGCAGCATCGCTGAATAGACGATCTATTTCATTTATTTCAGCGTGATCATTTGCGTCTTCCGACGTTTTGAACCCAGAGACAAGTGGTCCCAGATATTTGACAAATGGTTGAGGCAATCCCTGGGTCACCCTGATCTTCCATGCCTTTGAGTCATTACGGAGTGCGATCAAGCCTGCGTGTCCAGCCAGCATTTCGATGGAAATCTTTAGAATGCGGTTCAACAGCTTATCCAGGTCAAGCTCCTGGGTGAGTGCGCGTGCGATTTCCAATAAATAATCACGCTGGCGGACACGAGTATCAGGCAGTAAAAACATCAGGCTCCTCTAGATAAAGTGGTCATCACTTCATCCATTATCTGGATGCCTTCGTCTATCTGTGACTTTGTAATGCAGAGAGGCGGAGCAATTCGAATTACGCTCTTTCCGCAGCCTAGCAGAAGCAACCCATTTTCGAATGCCATATCTACTATCTGGTCGCGCAGTTTTGCTGCAGGTGTTTTGTTCCGATCATTCTTGATGAATTCCAATCCGATCATTAAACCAATACCGCGTACTTCACCAATGCAGGGATGCTTCTCTTGCAATTTCTTGAATTGTTGGAGAGCATAGCTTCCAGTAACCTCGGCATTTTTGAGATAGTCGCGTTCCAGCAGATCTATGGTTGCCAGCGCAGCGGCACAGGCTATTGGGTTACCTCCATACGTATTCCCATGAGCACCTTTTGGCCAGGTAACCAATGATTTTCGAGCCATCATTACACCCAGGGGCATACCTGAGGCAATACCTTTGGCTGAGCAGATGATATCCGGTTCGACGCCGAAATTTTCAATTGACCACCATTTCCCTGTGCGACCCATCCCCGCCTGTACTTCATCAGCGATCAAAAGAATGCCATGTTTATCGCACA
>JBDKSY010000101.1:0-30555 GCA_039680395.1 Anaerolineaceae bacterium
CTCATTTTTAAAACGATTTAGACGGTTCATTATTCATTCCTAACCTTTTGATTACAATACCATTCTAGAAGAGTAGAACATGTAAACCCACCGTAAAAACATGCGAAATATTTCATGAATTTGTTGATTTGATTGATTATTTTTAAAGCAGGATATATGGTTTTTCAACACGATGCGCATGTTGTATGTGCCTAACCCCCAGCATCCCTCCCGTTCTGGGAAGGGAGTTAAAGTCTCTTTTCGAGATAAACCTTATTAAATCGTTATCCCCAACCTGGAAGGCTGGGGATAAAAATAGTGGGTGCATCCTTTTTTAACTAATTCATGGAAATTACAGACACACTTTGCTGGAAGTGAGCCTTAAATAAAAGGAATTTATTAACTTTTACAAACCTTCAGGATGATGAAATGGCACATGTAAATTATCAGGAGTTATACAGATGTCTTCTTCTCATTTTGATCGGGGGCAGGATCTTCTTCGGTTAGCTCAACCAGTACACGCCGTAATTCTTCAAAAGAATCATCCAGCGGTTCATGCAAAATTTTTTGCTGAATTTTTACCTGATCTACCATTGCTTCGCGAATTTCTCCACGGAAAATGGATATTTCGCGAGGAGCTTGAATGCCAACCTTCACCCGATCGCCATCAATACTGAGGATCGTAACGATTATCGAATCTCCAATGGCAATACTTTCATCCACACTCCGATTTAAGACCAGCATTCTTCCTCCTGAAGGGAATGTGGTGTTCTTTTGATTTCCATGGTGATTCCCTGTTAATCAATACCTAATTCATATAATCAAACAGGTTCAGAGCCGATAAAGTACGGCTCCCAACTTCCAACACAGCTTGATAGGTGTTCTCCTGACTTGCCAATAAAGAGTAGGCTTCAGCCATGCTGGTATCTTCTTTGCTACTGAGAATTGCATGAATGGCAATGTCAGATTTTTCCATATTACTGATGCTGGTTTCGATCTGTCGCATCCGTGTACCATTTTCAGTACGTGCAGCAGTTAGTGTTTCCAACGCTGTTTTTATCTTATCCAACGTACCAGGCAAGTCTGAAGTATTATTTGTTGCCAGATTATTCCTTGCCTCGATCAATGCCTGGATCAAAGGGGTTATAGTATCATTTCCATCAATGTTCATAATGACCTTGCTATTTTGCCCGATACTACGCATCATTTCTTTGCTGATGCCTTGATATTTGATTGTGTCTTCATCAATCAACACAAAAGCTGGTTGATCTACTCTAACTCCAGCGAAAATATAACTATTTTGGAATTTTGAATTTCCAATATCTATCGCTTGATGCAGCATCTCGTTGATTTCATTTGCCAGTGATGATTTTCTTTCAGCGGCATCTATCGTGCCATTCAATCCACTCAATACAATATTTGATGCTTTCCTGGCTAAAACCGATAGTTGTTCCAGGTTAAAATCGGTTGTTGCCATCCAATCACTGATGGTATTGGCAGTATTCTGATACCCCTCAGAAATACTTAGGCTGGATTTCAATTGGAGACAAGTAGATGCAGTAATTGGGTCATCAGAAGGAGTCTGAAATTTCTTCGTACTGGCAATCTGTTCCTGCGTAGCATCAATCCGGTTCTTAATTTCATCAATATATTGAATGACATTATTTATCATCATCTGGTTTGTTACACGCATTGATTACTCCTATCTTCCTACCAGGCCCATCCGGTTGATCACCAAATCTAATAATTCGTCATACGCATTCATAACGCGTGCAGCAGCCTGATATGCTTTTTGTGATTTTGCCAGATTGGCAGCTTCTTCATCGAGCACAACACCTGAAACCGATTCACGTTGTTCACCAAGGGCTTTTAAAACAATGGTATGCTGAATGCCATTAGTATTCGCCTGGCTGACAGTAGAAGCCAGTTCAGACATCATTCCATTGCAATACTCATTGAAGGTAAGATTTTTCAGACCTGGAATTTTTTGTTGACGTAGAGCGACCATCAATTCTGCATTTTCGCTGTTACCTACCTCTACCTCTCCAGCGGTATCAGGTGCACCAGCTGCAGCGATCTTTTCCGGTTCCAGACCATCTGCCAGCTTGATCTCTAATGCCGTCAACCCATCCGAAGCAAAGAAATCACCACCCTTGGATCCATCCAGGCAGTATCCCTGGGTATGGATCTTATTTACTTCAGTGACGATATTTTTCGCCATATCATTCAGGGCAGCGATTTGATTAGGAATATAGAAATCTCTTACTTTAAGGATCCCCTCTACTTCTCCACCAGCAGGCGTGAATACACTTGAATCTTTCTCCCAAACAATTCTATCAACACCAATATTTTTAGGATCGGGGTCTGGTTCGGTTTTTAAGGTTAAAGAATCGCGTCCGGTTACCAGCACATGTCCGTTTATAGAAACGATCACCTCGCCATTCGCCTGTGTAGAAGAAACCGCTCCAGTCAATTCAGCCAGTCTATCCAATGCCAGGTCCCTTTGATCCAGCAGATCATTTGGCTGTTGGTTCACTCCTATTACTCTGGAAATTTCTGCATTTAAACTGGCGATAGACTTTGCCAGCGAATTTATCTCACTCACATGGTTTTCTAAGGTCAAATTTTGATCTTGCCGGAAAACGACCAATTGCTGGGCATTACGGTTAAATTTTTCGCATAATGAAGCAGCATCATTCATGACCTCTGTCCGAATAGTGCTATTGGTTGGATCCGAAGCGAGGTTCTGCCATGAGAGCCAGAATTGATCCAGTTTGGGAGAAAGTCCATCATCCGTCAAATCTGAAAGGGTAGACTCTATTTGTGAGAGGATCTCACCTTGATATTCCCAACTTTTTGTATCAGCAGAGACTGAACGGAATCGTCCATCAAAGAAATCCAATGAAAAACGTTGGATTCGGTCAACAGTAACCCCCGCTCCCATTTGTCCGGCACTGTATCCAAGGTCATAGGATACAGAAGGATTTGCTACTCTTGCAGTTAATGAAGCCTTTTGCCGGTGATATCCCTTGGTATCTACATTGGCAACATTATGCTCAGTGATTTCGATGGATTGAGATTGAGATAGTATCGCTTGAAGAGCAATATTGATACCAGAAGATAAAGTAGGCATGGATTTTCTCCTAAGCTCTATATTCCATAGCCGAAACTGTGGAATTACGGTTTATGCCATCAAACATCGGCATAGTGTAGCCATCCTCTTGATGGATCAAAGAAATAAGGAATGCTTGCGTTGCTTTTAACCAATCCATTCTGGTTGTCACAAGAGCCTGATTTCCCGTGTTCAATTGCCGTGCTGTACTTACCAGAATGCTGATCCCATCCAATAAGCGATTTATCCTGTTCGCATCATCAGTGCTCAAGTAAGGCAGAATATCCTGGATGCTTGTGCGTTCAGTATGAATGTTCAATTTAAGGATCATTTTCTGTAAAAAGGTTCGTGAATGCTCTTCTAATAAGCTGAATTTATCCAGAACGGTTTCCTTCTCTTCAGTATTATTCATCAGGGAATCTGACGAACCGCTTAAAATGAGCTCACGTTCTTTCTTAGAAATCTCCACCAGAGTTTCTAAAACACGAAATTGTTTTACCAGTGTATTTTCGTAACCTGATAATTCAATAGCGACGTCTACTTCCGTTCCCATAACATCTTCTCCAGGAGTGAAATTACTAGATCGTGTAGAAACGTTCTAGAAGAATACTTGCTAATTTGCTGACAGGTACTTTGTAAGTACCATCCTGCACCTGTTGCGTTATCTGTGCGATTCTTTCTTCCTCAATTTCCGAGGGATCATTGAGCATGGCTGTTGCTTTTGATAATAGTTTGGCTTTCTCAGAAAGCTCTACCTTATCCTGTTTCTTTTCCAACGGTTGTTGCTCGATCATACGCATTTTCTTGTCGGCCGGCTGGATATCGTCAGCAGGTTTTGAGGATAAAGATGAAATGGGATTATTTTCGATCATTTTCGCTTAGGCTCCTGGTGGAAATTACCTTCTTATATATTGTTATCATCGGCATTCTCCACAAATTCTTTATACTTTCCGTATATGAATTGCTTCGCTGATCATAGTATCTGTCTGTTGAAAGACTCGCGAAGTCACCTGGAAGCTGCGCTGTACCTGGATGAGATGGGTCATTTCATCTGCAAGGTTAATGTTTGCCATTTCATGCGCGCCAGCCAGAATGATCCCACATCCGTTTGTACCTGGTACGCACATTTGAGCTTTTCCCGATGCCTCACTCGGGATCCAGACATTATTCCCAGCATTGACCAACGCCGTTGGATTGGCAAATACAGCCAGTTGCACTTTTCCAATTGTCTTCGTTGTTCCATCCGTTAATAACGCAATCACTTCTCCACCATTTTCAACACTGACACTTGTTGCTTCCTTTGGTATTTGACCATCCCATTTCAGTAAATAACCACTTGAATTGACCAGCTGCTTTTTTGAATCCAACTGGAATACCCCATCGCGGGAATACCCAATTTCTCCATTGGGTAATTTCACTGCAAAGAATCCTTCTCCCTGTATTGCCCAATCAAGCGGATTATCTGTCCTCGTAATGACGCCCTGGTTGTTAAGGACTTGCGTGTTGTTCACCGTATTTCCTTCGAGCTTTTGCGAAGAAAGGAGTTCCTGAAAGTTCATCCGGCTGCCCCGGAAACCGACAGTATTAACATTTGCCAGGTTATTGGCAATGGTATCCAGGTCCATCATGCGGTTAAGCATATCCTGGCAGGAAATATTTAACGTGTGAAATAAAGAATATGCCATAGGTCAGTCCTTGACTATCCGATCCTTCCCAAAGAAGAAATGGTTTTCCCCAATAACTCATCCTGGTTTTGAACCATTTGTTGTGCTGCTTCGTAAGCACGCAAAATTTCGATCATTTGTGTCATCACTTGAGCAGAATTTACGTTGGATGTTTCCAATGCCCCCTGAATAATGGATGAATTCTTTGCTGCTGTGGGGGTGCCATTTGTCTTGAACAGGTTACCTTGATCATGTTCCAGCATCTCTTCCGGTTTCTCAAACTCAACGAAGTCCAATTGTGAAGCTGCAACTCCATTGATAAGGATTTCACCTGCAGAGCCAATTTCGACCTGTCCATCAGGTATTTTTATAGTTTGGCTATTCTTTCCCAGAACCTGGTATCCTTCTGTAGTAACCAGCATTCCAGAAGCATCGCGTATGAACCTTCCATCGCGCGTATATCTGTCGCCTTCGGGAGTCTTTATATGAAAAAAGCCTGTACCCTGTATCGCGAGGTCGTAAATATTATTGGTTATCTGAATGCCCCCCTGTGAAAAATCAATCATCTCTTGCCCATTTTTTACACCCAAACCCAACATCCCCACCTCTCTCACAGAATCCCTGTCTTCAAGAATATCCATAGGATCAGCCACCGAGGTCTGCAAATAATCTTCAGCGGTGGAAAGGATCTGCTTAAACCCGGGCACTTCCATATTTGAGACGTTATGCGAAAGTACTTGCTGCCGGTTGGCATTCATTATCATTGCAGAAACTGCAGAATAAAGACCTTTGATCATTTATACATTCTCCTTTCCATCTTTCCCTCGCTCATTGATCCGTAAGACCAGGCTAACCTCTTCTCTGGTTATTTCCATCTGGCGGGCAATTTCGAGGTCTGTCATATTTGCTGCTGCCATAGCCTGTATCATTTGATTCCTATCTGCCATCCCATGTGGAAAATCTGGAGTCTGCGGCAAAGGTTGCGCCTGGGCAACTGCAAGCAAGCATTTGAAATCATCCTGCCCCAAAACTCCTGTATTTGGCTGAATGTTTGCAGAAGTTTTTTTGGTTTGATTTACAAGATTGCGGATCTCATTGACGATAGGCCGGAACCGATCGGCTTGCTCGATGTTTCCTTGCGCCAGAGCAGTCTCACGTGCTAGCTGGATCACATTAAGAGTATCAACAATCGAAATGCGAGGAATTTCATTCATCTTTCATCAACGCCTTAATACTAATAATTGCACGCGAATGGATTTGACAGACACGTGATTCAGATATGCCCAGTGCTTTACCAATTTCTTTATAAGTAAATTCTTCAATATAGTAGAGCGATAACAACTGTTGCTCCCGTTCAGGCAATTGGCGTATCGCCTGCATCATTTGCTCTTTCAAATCTCCGTCAGAGAATACTTCAGCTGGATCAGGTTGATTTTCATCTTTGATCTCTTCATAAGCATCACCTTCGCCTTCACGACTGTCTGTCTGCTCATAAAAGGTATCCAGCGAGATGAAAGTTTTCCGTGAATCATCCAATCCATCTCTTACCGCTTCGATATCCAGGTTCAACCGCTGAGCAATTTCCTCATCAGTGGGTTCACGCTGCTGCGAATTCCAGAATTCAGTGATGACCTGCCGGATATCGCGCACACGTTTTCTCGCAGACCGTGTCATCCAATCAGATGAACGCATATAGTCGAGGATTTTTCCACGGATCCGCAAGCTGGCATAAGTAGAAAACTGGGTTTCATATGCTGGATCAAAGTGATCCACTGCTTCGATCAATCCCATTAACCCCTGATTTGCCAGATCAGCATACTCATCACTCCCTTGATAATTCAATCCCAGACGGTTCAAAATGTAGTAAACCAGGGGAACAGATTGAAGAACCAGTTTTTCTCGCAAATCTGGTGATCGGGTGGAAAGATATTGCTTCCAAAGATCAAGTTCTACAACCATTTGGCTCATCTACAAATTCCCGTATCCCTTTAACCTTTTTCTCCCTGCTCATCAGTGGATGGATTCACCGAAGTTGCTTCTTCGACCATTTGACTGGTCACCTCAATGGATGCGCTCACAATTTTTCTGGCAATGGCATACAAAAAAATGCCAACTACGATCAGGGTTACCCCTGTACGTATCGCTATATCCAGAAAAGAAGCACCGGAGACATACGAAATAACAGCCACCGCAATGGCTATAACGATCATGATCAAATTCGATAGATCAAACACAAAATCAAATAGAACCGGCGGGTTTGTATTTGCGATTGGTTTTGATACAACCTGCACTCTACGTTGTGATATGGGTGTTGCATTCTGTTTGGTAGCCATGCTTTACCACCTTCCTCTAAATAGAGCGTCCACAAGCAAGTCTGCATCTGCAACCTTCAAACCTGTCGAAGCTTTCCGGCTGCTGGTAAAGAAACTGAGGGGCAGGTGACTCTTCCGGGCAAAATCAAATAAAGACCCGTACGAAGAGGTTTCGTCCATTTTCGAAAGTATGCTCCCTTTTACATCAAAATATTTGATGGCATCATAGCAATGCAATGCATCAGTCTCTTTCGCTGTGGCAGATGTGACCAAAAGGATTTGCGCTTCAGGTATTTCCATCATGTATGATCCCAATTCCACTTCTTGTTCTTCTGTAGAAGGGTTAAACCCGGGAGTATCGATCAGGATCAAGTCTGCATCTTTATATCGCTCGACCACCGCGCTCAATTCCTTCGCGGTATAAACCAGCTCCATTGGAATGCCAATGGCTTCAACAAAAGTACGCGCCTCAGTGATCGCTCCGGTTCTGATGGTATCAGCACAGACCCATACAACTTTTTTCCGTAAAAGACTGCTGTAGAAGACAGCCATTTTTGCAAGGGAATTGGTCTTTCCGCATCCACTTAGTCCCACAAAAAACAGAACTCTTCCTGGTACTTCAGTCGTTGGCCAATGGTTGACAACAATATTGGCAGCCATGTAATTCATTAAAAATTCTTTCACCCTCACCTCATTATCAAGAAGGGTAGAACTGCAATTCTTTAGGGTCAGTTCTTTAAGATGGGTGATGAAATTTTGTTCAACGCCCTGAGAGGTCAGTTTATCCAGCAGGCGTTGGAGCACTTTCGGGCAGTTTTCTTCGCGTGTATGAGCTTTGATCCGGGTATGGATGCCCTTTTGCGGTTGGATCAAAACCCCATTGTTTACTCCATCATCATACGACTCACGAGGACGACTGGCCAGGATCTGGTTCATCGTCTGCACATCTTCTTTATGCAGATACTGTGGTTTCCAGAGATTCCTTATCTCATGAAACTGAGGGGCTTCACGCTGAGGAATGGAGCTTGTTCTGGTTGGCTCAGGATAAACCTGAGAGTCAGCGGGGGAATCAATTGCCCACTCAATGGATGGTGGTTCTTCGATAAATTCGACACCATTCCCACTCCTGTCTGGCCGGATGATCCTGGTGGGTTGTTGATCCTTACTATTCGTATTTTTGATATTCTGGATCTCATCAGGAGAAACAGAGATCACTTCTACCCCAGGCTTTCGCCATACCTGCCAGGCAGGACCCATCGGAATATCGCGAGCAGAAATAACTACTGCATCTGGTCCCATTGCCTGTTGAACCAGTTGCAATGCTTCTGTCATTGTTTCGGCCTGAAAAGTTCGTGTTGTCATTGATTTTCCAGATTATTGATCATGCCATGAGCTTTAACTCTGGTGCCCTGACTTACTTCAGAGAATGCCAGTACTACCAGAGAGGGAAAACTTTGTTCGATCAAATGTCGAAAAGCAAATCGCAATTCACGCGGACAAATCAAAACTGGTAAGAAACCTTGTTTTGCCATGCTTTCCATCTGTTCTCCAGTGCTGACCAGGATGCGTTGTGCCAGCTTTGCATCAATTTGAAATCCCATGCGATTTTCGGAATTCGCCAATGAATTCCTTAATAAATTTTCAAGCGACGGCGCAAGCGTCATTACATGCAACGTGAAGGTATTATCTCGATATTGATTGGAAATAGTTACCGCCATGGATTGGCGTACCACTTCAGAGAGCACATTAGGATCGCGAGTGATCTGAGCATTCACTGCCAATACCTCTAATATTCCACTCAAATCACGAATGGGTACTCGTTCATGCAGTAAATTCCGCAATACGTTTTGGAGGTCTCCCAGGCTCAATAGTTCCGGAACGACACCTTCCACGGAAGCCGGCGACTTTTGCCGGATCTGGTTCAGCATTTCTTGAACCACTTGCCGACTCAGCAACTCTGGTGCATGAGCCCTGACCAATTCGGTAAGATGCGTACAAATCACTGAAATCGGTGTCACCACCGTATAGCCCCGCATTTCAGCCTGGTGCCGGTCGTTTTCACTGATCCATTTTGCCGGTAAACTAAAGGCCGGTTCGCTGGTGGTTATACCGGGCATGTCACCCTCAACACTTTCGCTCGGTATCGCCATCAGATGATCCAGCATTATTTGATAATTTGCGATTTCTTGACCACGGATTTTTATCCGGTATTCATTCGGCTGAAGGCGCAGGTTATCCCGTATCCTCACCACAGGGAGTATTAAGCCCAGTTCTGACATGATCTGACGGCGAATGCCTGTGATCCTGCGCAGCAGATTTTCCTGTGCCTGATCATCAATCAACGGGATCAGGCTGTAACCAATCTCAATTTCAATCGGATCAACCATTACCATTTCTAACATTTGCTCAGGGGTTTCAGGTTCTGTTGGTGCAGATTCTGGGGGTTTTAACATCACCTTTTCTTCTTCGGATTTCAGCTTTTGAGCGAAATAAGCTGCCACACCTAATCCAACGCTGACGAGGGCAAATGGGACTTTGGGCAGTCCAGGGATCAGCATCATCAGTCCAACAATAACAGCAGCAACCGTCAGAACATTGAACTTGCCCAACTGTCCAAATAATTCAGTTCCAAGTGAAGTTTCAGAAGTTGAGCGGGTGACAATCAAACCTGCGGCCGAAGAAACTAACAATGCGGGTATTTGAATAGCCAGTCCAGAACCAATGGTCAATAAAACATAAGTGGAAAGGGCTGTGGTGGCATCCATCTGCTTTTGAAGCATACCAATTACAATACCGCCGAGGGCATTGATCAGCATGATGATAATGGAGGCAATGGCATCTCCACGGACAAATTTACTGGCGCCATCCATAGCTCCATAAAAATCTGCCTCATTTTCAACCGTTTTACGACGTCTCCGTGACTCATTTTCATCAATCAGCCCTGCATTCAGGTCTGCATCAATGGCTAATTGTTTTCCTGGCATGGCATCCAAAGTAAAACGGGCTGCCACCTCTGCCACACGCCCTGCACCGCTATTGATGACCATGAATTGGATGATCATCAACATCAAGAAAATAACGAAACCAACCACATAATTTCCACCCACCATCAAATTACCAAAGGTGTCAACTATTTTTCCAGCTGAGCCATCCAATAAGATCAATCGGCTGACTGAAATGTTGATGCCCAACCGAAGCAAGGTCATCAGTAAAAGCACAGTTGGGAAGGTTGAAAATTCCAGAGGTTCTTTTATGTACATGGTCAGCAGCAAGATGCCTACTGCTACTGCAATATTGAGAGTAAGAAGTAGATCAACTAAAAATGAAGGTAGAGGAACAATAAGGAGGATTACCAGGATCACAATACCAAAAGCCATTACCATGTCTTTCGAACGTAATAGCTTGGTCAGTGAATTTACAATTGCTGATGAAGATCCTGTAGCTGTAGCCACTTATTTTTCTTCCATCTACTTATGCTCTCGACCAGCGCCAGAGATAGTCTGGTTGGCAGCTTGAGAAACAAGGTTTTTTGATTTGTAAACAAAAGCCAGAACTTCAGCCATTGCCTTATAAAGGTCAGGAGATATCTCCTGATCAATATCAATCGTTTTGTATATTGCCCAGGCAAGGGGAATATTCTGAACGATTGGTATGCTATGATCTTTTGCGATTGCCACTATTCGCTCTGCTATTTTGTATGCCCCTTTTGCCAATATTTTGGGGGCATGCATATCATTACGGTATTCGACAGCAATTGCCAGGTGAGTAGGATTGGTCACAATAACGGTAGCATTCGGTACATTTGCCATCATCCGTCTTCGAGCCATGCGCCGTTGCTGAGAACGAATTCTACTTTTTAGCAGAGGATCTCCCTCTGACCTTTTCATTTCCTCTTTGATCTCTTGTTTTGACATTCGCAGGTTGCGCATATAGTCCCAGCGCTGATAAGCGAAATCTGCTGCGGCGAGCACAAAATAAACAAGGCTCACTCTCAACATAAGCGCAAAGAATATCTTCACAGCCTGGCTGATGGCTTCTCTGATGTCCAATGAAGCCAATCCAACAAGCTGCATGTAATTCGATTTGAGAAAACTATATGTGATCCAACCAATGATGAGCAGCTTTGCCAGTGTCTTGATCAACTCGAAGAGCGAATTCCTTGAGAACAACCGCTTAAATCCATTGATCGGGTTTATCCGATTGAAATCCAACCATTTCCGTTTTGATGACCACAAAAAACGAGTTTGAGCGAGCGTGGCTATCACTCCAGTGACCATGATCCCCAGGATGATCAATCCAAGCGATGGAAGTATCCGCAAACTGTTATTAAGGGTTGTTTCTTGCAGCCATGAACTGGTAATTTCAGTGCCTGGCAATTCTGAAATGATCTGTTCGATCATTTCAGAAATGGCTGTCACAAGGTTCCTGCCGGGACCTTGTAAAAGGGCAACACTCAAGAGAAGGATAACGGCTGCATTTACCTCACGGCTATTGACAACCTGCCCTTGTTCACGAGCTTCGGCTATTCTTCTAGGAGTTGGTGCCTCTGTCTTATCTGACATCGTCCTTTATCTTTCTAAAAGCATTAACATATCTGATCCAAGGTTCTTATATAAATTCCCAATGATGGGGAGAACCATCACCAAAACTAATCCCATTGCCATCAAAGAAACTCCAATTTTCAATGGCAATCCCAGGAAATACACCTGGATCTGAGGAGTGATCCTTGCCAATAACCCCAACGATAGATCTGCAAGCAGCAGCGCAGCAATGAGCGGCAAGGCAAGATGGATGCCTGCCTGGATCATCTGCGAAGTCATTTGTAGAAGAACTGTGGGATCAGAAAATGGGATCGCTCCCTGTATTGGAATAACTTCAAACATTTTTTGTAAAGCCAAAATCACCACATGATGTCCATCAATAACTAAAAAGTACATGGTAGAAGTTAAGATGAATAACTGATCAAAAGCAGAGCCAGTTTCTCCTATCGCGGGGTTGAAAACCCTGCTTGAGCTGAACCCGCTTCCAAATCCCATCGCTTCTCCCGCCATCTGCAAAACACCAAAAACAAGATCAGCAGCAAAACCTGCAACCGTTCCGATAATGATCTCTTTCCCAATAGCGATAACGAAAGCCACCAATCCGAGAGAAGACTCTGCAGGAGGAAGGGTCTGCCAGGGTATCAAGAATAAAGTGAAAAGGAATCCCAAGCCAATCTTTACCTGATTTGGAACCATTCGACCACCCAGAACTGGAATATGGATGATGGTTGCCAGGATCCGAGTAAGAGCAAGAAAGAATAATTGAGCTTGAGCTAACGAAATAGACAATCTACCTCCCGCAGGGTAGTTTCTTTCAGGATAAAGAAAGTTGATGTCCGTGTCCGTAAAGGATTGGTGAAGGTGAAATTAAATCTGGATAAATAATCTTCGGAACGCTTTTTGCTTATAAAGTAGTAGCTGGAACAGACGATAACAACTTTTTTGTCTGAGATTTTTGACGGGTAGCCAACTTTGAAACGAGGGTTTCAACATCAAATGGTTTCACTAAAAATTCATCTGCACCAGCTTCTCTTGCCTGCTTCACTACACTTGAGAATCCAAGTGCAGAGAGGATCACCACATATTTCCCCTCAAGCAACCCGTTCTCTTGAAATTCATGCAATAGATCAAAAGCATTCAGGTGTGGAAGACACGTATCAATGATCAATATTTCGGGTTGATACTCTTCTATTTCATCCATAGCAAATATTGGATCGTCACAGGTGATAGGAATATAACCATTCCGTTTTAAAGTCAGCTTGATCAGATCGCAAAGGATTGCATCATATTCCAGAAGTAAAACGCGCATAGCTGTCATTTTTTCGTTATTATCCTTACTCTGTTGGAACAGCGATTATGCTATCTATTGATTGCGATAGATTGACCATATCCTTTTGATCCAAATTGAGTATTTTCATGGTATCTGGATGAAGATCATTGCTGAACATCACATTCTCGAGATCATCTTGCTGTGTTGAAAGCAAATTTGCCAGATTCACGATGGCAGGTAAAACCTGGTTCGTCTTTGCAGAAGATGGTGTATGGTGAAACCTGATCCCTTCTATGAGTGAATCAGGGAAGTTCCATCTGGCAGCCATCATCCCACCCAGGTTGGCATGGTCAATCCCAACCAACATTTCCTCCACCTGCCAGACCGGGATGTGATAATTTTTTATCTGTTCAGCGAATTTCTGATAATCCTCAAGAACAAATTGATCGAGCAAGAGTTTCCCAATGTCATGCAGTAATCCTGTGATATATGCTTCTTCGGGTTCACTGTAGTGAAGAGTTCTGGCCAACCATTCTGAAGTGGTTGCAATTTTCAATGAATGATCCCATAACTGTCCCCCACCCAACCGGTATCCATTCAATTTTCCAGTCATCGGGCCAATTGCATTGAGTGCAAAGAGAATTGCTTTGATCCGCTTAAAGCCAATTCGCATTACAGCTACTTTGATGGAAGAACATCTATTCCTGTATCCCATTGCGACTGAATTGGAAGTCTTTATTACCATCGCCGTCAGTGCCTGATCCATGCCTATATATTTAGAAATTGTGGTTACCGAAGTTGCCGGATTGTCAATCTCACGTAGAATGCGAGTCACACTTGATGGGATTGGCCGTAAGTTGTCGATAGTATCCAGTACAAGATCGACTTTATGCGGAAGCATGGTATACCCCTCAATGAACCAGATTTGGTAAATTATTAAAAAGAGCAGCAGTAAATGCAACAATCTTTTGCAGCATCCAGGACCCAAGGATGATCAGGATAAGGATGATCCCGATCATTTTTGGAACGAACGTGAGTGTGACCTCGTTGATCTGTGTGGCTGCCTGAACAATACTGATCAGACTTCCAATCAATAAACTCGCCAGAAGTGCAGGGCCAGCAAGCATTAGAGCAAGATAGATGGCATCTTGAGCCAGTGTCAATACATAAGCTTCAGACATCTTCTGATCCTCCTTACCCCCCGCCAAAACTCATTACCAGACTGCGAGTGATCAAGAACCATCCATCCACCATAACAAATAACAGTAATTTGAAAGGCAGTGACACCAGTGATGGGGGTAGCATCATCATACCCATAGATAAGAGAATACTTGAAACAACCAGATCAATGATCAAGAAGGGTATATAAATGACAAATCCCATGGTAAATGCGACGCGAAGTTCGCTGATGACAAATGCAGGGAGGAGAACGACCGTTTTAATATCATCCCTTGTAGCTGGTTTCGGTTCATGGCCTAATTCAAGAAATAATGCAATATCCTTTTCTCGAGTTTGTTTGAACATGAACTGCCTGATGGGTTCCATCCCACGAGAAAAGGCTGTTTTCTGATCCATTTGATCTTGTAAATAAGGTTGAATGGCTTGCTGATCCACCTGCTGATATACCGGAGCCATAATGTAAAAAGTAAGAATTAACGATAAACCGATGATGACCTGATTCGGTGGAATGGTTGGCGTGCCGATCGCACCCCGTAACATGGATAAAACTATCACTATCCTCGTGAAGGAGGTGAACAGAATGATGATGGATGGAGCTAATGAAAGGACTGTTAAGAGGACTAAAAGCTGAACGCCGCTGGTTACTTCAGTCGGCTTGCCATCCTGGGTCACTGATAAGCTGATGCCAGTAGCATTCGTATTTGGTTCACCTGCACAACCCGCCAAAAGAAGCGCAAGGATTGCCACCATCATTACTATTAATAATTTCTTTCGTAACCTGGGCTTCATCATATGAATAAATTCCCTGTTTCTCTTCAGCCAACCTGTTTCGCAGATCACCCTTAGGTATGATTTGCGGCTGCCTGGTTTTCAAATTGTGTGACATCAGCCAGGTATGCTTCAAATGATTGCTGATTGATGGGAGCTGGGTGCTCTTCAACATCCTTTTGCTGATATGGATCAACCTGTGAAAGCAAATTCACATTCTGATCTGTAGCACCTACCAAAAAATATTTCTCTCCAACACGAACGATATGCAGAACCTGCTTTGGAGATAATCGGATAGACTCCATTAAATCCATTGCACGTTCCGCATGGATCCTTGTCTGTTTTTTCTGCATCCGCTTCAAGATGATTGCTCCTCCAACAATGAGAAGTAATACTCCCAATGTTTTGGCAACCACCCCTACATAATATAAAGGACTGTCTATTTCGTTAATATATGTTGTGGAATCTATTGAATGATACTGATAAGAACTGGAAAAAATGAAAAACAATATCGTGCAAATAACTCCAAATACCAATATGCCACTGGTAAAGCGTTTTTTCGGAGTTGCTTCCTTCCACCAGTTTTGAAGTTTCTGCCATAAGACAATCATTTCAAAATTAGCCTTTATTCCCAACGGCGTGAGAAACCAGTTCAGTGATCCTTACACCGAATTTATCATCAACCACCACAACTTCACCATGAGCGATCAAACGATCATTGATAAAGATATCAACCGGATCTCCTGCTAATCTATCTAATTCCACCACTGAACCATTTTGTAATTCAAGCACCTGGTGCAGCGTCATGCGGGTTCGACCTAATTCGACAGTCACCCTCAAAGAAATATCCATCAGCAGATCCATATTGGTAATTTCGCGATCCGGTTGGGAGGAACTGGCTGTTGCTGTTGATACCGCTCTTTTTTCTTCTTCGGGTTTTATCCCTTCGTCATTTACTGCCATGTCTCATCCTCATAAAGAGTATTCAGATTTTTGTTCGTTAATAACAGCACTACTGATTTGAACACCGAGCCGATTTCCAACTTTCCCTACTTTTGTCAGGAACAACCTTTGATCCGATATCTGCATCAGCAAGGGTTGGCTTACCGATGTTCCCAGCTGGAGAATGTCTCCCACGGAAATGCGCAGTACGTCTTGCACTGCCAGGTCAATCTCACCCAAAATGACTTTCACATCAAGCGGAACACCTTCCAGATTCTTACGATTTTGTTTAAAAAGGGTTAAATCTTGTTTCTGTTCTCTTCTACCAGAGATCCATATGTGAGGATTCAGCACATTCAGTATCGGCTTTAAAGTGCTGAATGGAACAAAGAAGGACATGGTGCCACTATGCCCCTGGATGGTAATTTCGTAGGTCAGCATCATCGCCCGCTCATTACCAATCACCATCTGTACCCAATGTTGATTGACCGTGCTATCTTCCAGAGCTGGTTCAATATTGACAACCTTACTCCAGGCTGCTTTGATATCTCCCAGCATATGTTCGATCAATCCACGCAGAAGCGATTGATCAATGTCAGTTGGCTGGCGTTCTTCGCATTTTCTCTCGACTTTTCCCCCTAACCGTTGCTCAAGGATCAATGTACAGATGTCAGGGCTTAACGTTAAAACGGTTTGCCCCGGTAAAGGAGATAACACGACAATATGAAAAAGTGTGCTTTCAGGAAAATCAGCCAGAAAATCATTGAAACGTCCCTGCTCAGTGTGAACCAGACGGGGACGGATATTCGTTCGCAAGAATGTAGGCATGGAAGTGGTCAAACGCTCTGCCAGGTCTTCATGGATCAATTCAACTGCACGCATTTGCTCTTTAGAAAACCGATCAGGTGACCAGAAATTATAGGCCTGAATTTTCTTCTTTTTTTCTGATTCGGGTCCCTGGTGCTCTGTTGAAGAATTCATCAGATCAGCCAGATTCACCCCCTGTGCACCACCTTTTCCTTCAATATCTATGGTTCCCGACAGCAAAGCGTCAATTTCAGATTGAGTCAGCATAGTTTATTGCACCACAAATTCTGTAAAGTAAACTGATATGACACGGAACTCAGGAAGTCTTGCATTGATGGCATTCATGATCTCTTTGCGAAGTGCTTCTTTACCATCAGCGGTATACAGTTCTTCATAAGTTTTCGTAGATAACATCGTGATCACTACATCATCCATCAATGGCATACGGGTATCAATGTCAGCCTTTAGAGTTTCATTTGGATCAACTTCTTCCTCGGTTTTCTTGACCTCTTCGGTTGCACTTATTTTTGGTGCAAATTCGAGTACTACTGTTAAACGGATGTATCGCCTTCCACTGGTATCCGCCAGATTGATGATCTTGGTGCTCATATTGATCATCACACCCTCTCCTGGCAAGATTACAGGAGTAGGCACCGCTGTTGGAACAAGAGTCGGTTCATCCTTTTGTTTTGCAACATCGCCGAGAAAACTACTCGCTGGTGTAATTGGAGTTGCGTAAACCAATGTGAAAGGCTTTGGCATATCATCTGGTGCGAACATAATATATGCCACAGCGATCGTAAGCAACCCAATAATCAAAAATAGAATAATGGTGATTGCCTTGAACATAACATTTAATATCTTTGATATCGTTTGCATAAATCCATTCCCTGAAGGTTATGGTGCAATGTTTATGGTATCAATACCAATTACACTGCTCTCGACATTATAAATAATGACTATTTCCACTCTTCCATTGAGAGCCCGATGCGCGGGTGTGTCATTCTGGAAGATTGGATGATATTGACCCCTTCCCGAAACAATAATTCGTTCAGGGCTGATCCCTTTTTTGATCAGATAATCAGTTACAACCATTGCTCTTGCAACAGATAATTCCATGTTGTTGGCATATCGAGGATCCTGCGGAGGTTGATCATCAGTATATCCAACCAAACGAATGGAATTCTCGATTGGTTTAAGCATTTCAACAATGATATCCAGCACTGGATATACATCTGATGGTAATCTGGCGGTGCCAGGTACAAAAACCAATTTCTCGCTTAAAGAAATGAGAACCCCCTCAATATTTGTTTGAACACTCACTTCATTTCCAAGGTTATTTATCGCCAGCATTTGAGTCAATTCATTTGCAACTTCTTCCGATTTTGGAGGCTCGCTTGGAATACCTGGCACGACAATAGGCTTGGCTTGCCCATTTTCGATACTTCCACCTGCTTCATTTATTCGCGAGTCAATCACTTCTACTGGTCCTCCAAAAGAGAATGCAGATTTCAAACTATCAGCAAGCTGCTTGTATTTCTCCACATCAGTTTGACCCATTGAATACAGCACCACAAAAATGCACATTAACAGAGTAATAAAATCGGAATAACTGACAAGCCAGCGCTCCGAACCACCGCTCTCAGCTTCTTCCTCTTCTCTATGCGCCATCTGCTACACCCTTTTCGGATACAGCCGCAGGGGATTTCTTCCCTTTGGCTCCTTCTGGTTTTGCTTTTTCACCTGCCTTAAGCTCTGCAGGAGGAAGGTAAGCATTCAATTTTTCTCTCACCACCCGTGGATTTTCTCCCGCCTGAACAGCGAGGATTCCATCCAATTGCATATAACGTAGATGAATTTCTTCTTCGCTCTTTGCTTTCAATTTACCGCTTAGTGGAAGATAGATCACATTAGCAACCAGTAAACCCCAAAGCGTAGCCAAAAATGCGCTTGCAATAGACCGGGTGAATGAAGCCGGATCATCCAATGTTTTTAATACACTGATTAGCCCCATAACTGTACCGATAATACCGAAGGTAGGAGCAAATCCACCTGCCGAAGCAAAAAAGCCAATACCCACTTTATGCCGGCTGCGTGTCTGTTCAATCGTGGTTTCTAGAATTTCACGGATCTCGTTAGAGTCCGTGCCATCCACTACCATCATGATCCCCTTCTGCATAAATGGATCTTTGATCTGTTTACTTTCTTCTTCCAGAGCAAGCAATCCATCGCGACGTGCTCGATCGGCCATTTTTACTAATAATTCGATGGATTCTTTTGCATCGAATTTATTCGTAGTCATTGCCTGTTTGATGAAAACCGGCAGTTTCATCACTGTCTTTAGCGAGACTGTAACCGTCGTCGCAGCCAGAGAACCACCAACGATCAACAGAATAGACGAAGGATGAGATAACAGATCCAGAGGTGATCCTCCGTCCATGATCATTACTACAGAAATCACCAATAGAGCTGTTAGTAATCCACCAATCGTCGCCAAATCCATAATTTTATAAAATCTCCAATGCTCAAGAACCTAAATGATCTTCCAAGTGAAGAGGTTGATTTATTTTTTGCTTGTATTGCACAAACTTTTCTGCCACGGTTGCAGCTGGCTCGACTACAACAAACCTGGTACGATCCAGAAGAGTAACGACTGTATTAGGGGTTTCTTCAACAGTCTGGATCAACTCTGCATTTATATAAAATTGAGTGCCATTAAACCGTGTCAGCAAGATCATAGATATACTTCACCTCATGAGCGATACAGTCATTGCCCAATGACTGAAAATAACTCATCAGAGACTACTTTACCCTATCGAAGCACAAAGAAAAATAAACCAGACGTGAAAGGAATATAAATTCCTGGTAAATATTTCGCCAGGTTCTTTACGCGTTTTTTATGGCATATCTTTTCTGTTCAGACTATTCTCTACATTAAATGGAATAAATATTTTTCCATTTAATTTACCCACTTTTTATTACTGGTATCCTTCTTGCATTAACCAGAGCGTCACTTAACAATCAATTTACAAATATTTAAAAAAGGGGTCCAGGCAAGCAGCCTTTTTAACTTTACTGTTAGAATAGAAGCACCCCGGATAGGTCTGTTTATATGTATACAACTGATACGAGTAGTTGCAGTATAGATACACAGATTCTGATACTCACTTCTCATGATTTTTTCAGAGAGAAGTTAGTAGATTTTCTTACCCTGTTACCAGACATCCAGGCTATTTGTCCAGAAACTTTTGGGCAACTTACCGAATATCTTCATTCTGTCAAATGTGATCTTCTCTTTCTGGATGAAAATATTCATGATGTTTATAGTGAAGATATGTTTATCCAGTTAAAAGAATTAATTTCTTCCATTCCACTGGTTCTCATCATGCAAGAGAAGAGCAAACAGGATCCCTTGAGCACATTTTCCAGTGTAATCGGCAGCTTGCAAGTGGAAGATCTATCTTTTCAGTGTGTTCGTGACTTCATCCAAAAAGCAAAAGAATACCAGCAGCTTGCCATTTGCCAGGCAGGTACTTCCATTGATCGTGACCTGGAATTCCAAAATACGTTACAAACAAAAAAAGAACACAATTTTTTCTTTTTTGAGAAGATCATTGAGACTACTCCAAATATCATTTTTATCTGGGATATAAAGAGAAATTGCATATCATTTGTAAATCATGCAGTAAAAGATATCCTGGGGTTCTCACCAGAAGAAATCATCGAAAAAAAATACGAAGAGCTGGTTTCATTATTGGCTGTAGATGATCTTTCAGGGATAGTCAATCATTTTAATAATGTTTGCAATCTGAAAGGGAAAAGAGTTCTGGAACACGAATTTCATCTTCGCAATAAACAGAACAAATGGTGTTGGTTAAAAGGTCATGAAACTACATTCCTGAACGAAGATGACAGCATTCCCATTGCCATCATTGGCTCTCTACAAAATATTACCCAATGTAAAGTGATGCAGCAAAAAATAACCAGGCAGTTGCAGCGAGAAGAAATTTTAAGCCATCTTCTATTGGATTTCTTAGGTCACGCTTCTGAAACTTATCCTCAACTGATCCAAACATCATTGGAAAAGGTTCAACAATTGATCACTCCCTGTTCATTGTTGATCTACCAAAATGATGGAGAGCACTTAATTAAAAATTATGAAGTAAATTCTTCTAAAGGTGAAATTTCTTTTCCAGATTCTCTGGAGATGAGTAATATTTTTGATGTTCAAGAATCCTTACTCTTAAATAAACACTTTCTCTTTAATAAAAGCGCAAAATCTAATCCGACACTTGCTGAAACTTTTTACAGACTTTTTGATCAGCAAGTGAAAAAAGGTGGAATTTTTCCCATTACATCAAACAATACAATCTATGGAATTTTGGTTCTTATCCCGAATGATCTACGTGTTCATTTGACTGGCTTTGATATCAGTGTTGCAAGAACCGTGACCAATATCCTTTCCCTGGTTATTCAAAACCAGCAAAATACATTCAACCTGGAATATAGCAAACTCTGGTCAGGGGAAGCCATTGAAAATAACCAGGAAATTATGATCGTTCAATTTGACACAAATGGCAGTGTTACCTATGCGAACGACTTGTACTGCAAATATTTTGAATGCTCGAAAAAAGACGTCATCGGGAAGCTTTTCCTTGAAAGTACGGCAATCCAGGATAAAGAAAGGGGCAGATCATTCATTCAATTATTTGATCAAAACCAGATAATTCACATGATCGAAACCAGCATTCGCCTGCCATCGAATGATTTACGTTGGCAGAAATGGGTCTGCCGAGCGATATTAAACGAAAATGGAATGGTCAAAGAGTATCAATCCATTGGACAAGATATCACCTGCAGAAAAAAACTTGAGGATCAACTTTTCTCATCATTGCACAACATACCAGCAGTAAAGCTATCATCGCTTGGTGATTTTGCATCAAGCGTTGCTCAACACATCAGGAATCCTTTGACAACCATCATTGCCGACTCTCAAATATTGATACAAGTTTTAGAGGAAGGCCACCCTGCCAGAGATTCAGCCGAAGCGATTCTGCAAGCCGGATGGCAGGTAGAAAATGTAGTTCAGGAGCTGAATAAGATACCTATTACCTGTACCTTATAAATTTTTGCCATCTATGTAGATGTAATCGTCAAAGATGTGATCGTATTGAAGATAGCGTATTTGTACCGTAAGCTGCAAAACGCTCGGTAAGCAGTAAATATCTCACAATTTACGAGCATTCTCAAAAGGCTGGTGTCAAATATTGGGAAATATTCCCGTAATAAACGCGCCCATCTACATATACAAGGGTTAATTTATACTGACAAGCTATTTTTATTGGTTTTACCTTATTTTAAGTGATTACTGTTATTTTATTTATCATTTCTTGAAAGGATTTTTTATATTATGGAAACAAAACTGATCCAGGTTTGTGAAGACGATGAGATTGTTGCCAGCACCATCGAAAGAGTACTTCGCAGCAAAGAATTTCGGGTGAAAGTAGTCAACTCAGGTGTAAACTGTCTTCAGACTGCCCGGAGGGAGATCCCAGATCTTGTTCTTCTGGATGTGGTTATGCCAGGAATGGACGGATATACCGTCTGTCAAGAAATGCGGAACGATTCTCTTCTTTGCAATGTGCCAGTTTTGTTCTTAACTGCAAAAACTCGCGAAGAAGACAAACTTAATGGATTCATGGCTGGTGCGGATGATTACCTCGGAAAACCTTTCAATATCAATGAATTGATCTTCCGCATTCATGCCATCCTTCGCCGCACACAATACATTAAACCACCACAACCAACAGAAATTATTCATGGTCTCTCAAGTATCAAAGAAGATGAAAAAGAGAATGGAAAAAGCGGAAAGAGAATTGTCACGGTTGGACCTTACACACTCAATACCCGTACATATGAATTCTCAGCTCCCAATGCCCCCAAAAAACGGCTTACCCCAGTTCAATATGACCTGCTTTATCATTTGATGAGTCATCCTGGTGAAATTTTCTCTCCATCTCGGTTGCTTGATGAGGTATGGGATTACCCAAGTGATACCGGAAGCTCAGACCTTGTCAGGGTCCACATCCGGAATTTGCGTGAACGGATCGAAGAAGATCCTCGTAATCCAGTTATCATAAAAACGGTTACGGGATACGGATATACCATAGAGAATTCAGGAATAGAATCAACATTATTATGACTGAAGCAGATTTTAGCAAAGCAAGCCCTCCAATTTATCAGGCAGTTGATCAATTCTACGATTTTCTGCTTCAATCTAACGATATATTTCATTTTGTTACAATGGCATTGAAGTGGATCGCCACCTGTCTGAATCGCGAAGGTGGTGCGATCTATATGATCAATCCATCTCTTGGGCTTTCAACAAACTGGATCAAGTTTAATATTCCAAATATCTGGAACCTGCAATTTGATGGCAACAATAGTCAATTGGTCAAAGATGCAATAAACGTGTATGCCACTCAAATTCCGATGGGTGAAAATCCTCGTTTACAGGTTGCAGCAATACTACCCATGACTTCTCATGGTAAAACCCTTGGAGTCATCATTCTGAGCGGTAAAGGGTTGGATCAAAGTGAGCTTAACTTCGCAACGATTTTAACGTACACCTTAACCAGGTCTTTAATATCTCAGGTGCATGTATCTACCTTCTGGCGAGAAGAAAGAGAAAAAGCGATTCTTCAGATGATCAGGCTATCTATGAATGATAGTGTTAAAGACCCTGATCGGACACTGTTCAATCTGGTGAAAGGAATTCGTCAGTACTTTAATGCAGAATTTATCCTTTTCCTTCTAAAAGACCAGGAAATCCCCGACTTGATCATTAAGAAGCTGTTGGACGTGAATGACGAATGGGTGTATCAAAGCAGTCAGCATATATGTCCTGATCTATTGAAGCAAGCTACTGAATTTCAACAGGCACAAGATGTTCGTTATCTTTCCAATGATAATGAAGCTTTGCAGGAGATCATTAATTATCCCATAATGTCATTACGCGCTGTGATTTGTTCGCCAATATGTGCAAAAAACGGACAATTTTTAGGTTCCATGATCCTCATCAACCCAAACAACCCCATCGGATTGAATGGGAAAGAGATCCTGTTGCAGTATGCCAGTCTTCTCGCAGATGTAATGGAGAATCTTAATTATCTGCAAAGCATGAAGATCGCACTCGCACAACTGGAAACAAAGCGTATTGAAATAACCAATTCCAGGGATACATTGAGAGAGTTGTTTGATAATATTCCCATTTCGATTTACATCATTGATAACTCTTATACAATTTTGGCGATCAATGACGCCTGTGCTGCACGAACATCACAAACACCAAATTTGCTGGTCGGGAAAACCTGTTATGAGGTTATCGCTGGCCGGAATTCTCCCTGCCCTGCTTGCAGAGTCGGCGAAACATTAACCCAGGGAAAGAACACTATACGTTTTTGGCGTGAATGGACAACATCTGAAACACATATTGAGTGGGAAATCAGCACACATCCGATATTCAATGAAATGCATATCCCCCTACATGCAATTATTCAAGAAGTAGATATTACCGAAAAGTGTGATCTTGAAGCCAATCTCATCCAATCTGAAAAACTTGCTACGGTGGGGCAACTGGCTGCTGGCATTGCACATGAGATCAACAATCCACTTTCAGCGATCATTGCCAATGCACAAATATTACTTCAAGAATGTACAAATGATAGTGCAGACAAAATTGAGTCGTTAAAGCTTATTGAGACGGCTGGAATACGTGCTTCGCATGTTGTGCGAAATCTACTTGGTATTTCTCATAAAGATGATCTGAATTTTGAACCAACTGATATCAATAAAACCATTCAAAATGCTCTCATGCTGATCCATCATGAGCTTCATACGCAGCCCATCACTGTTGAAATGAATTTTTGCGATTCGATGCCTTTAGTATTGGCTCAACAAGACCATCTGCAAGGGGTTTGGATCAATCTGATCATAAATGCTATTGATGCCGTAGTTTCCACAAATCGCCAGGATGGGATCATTCAAATCAAAACACATTTTACAGGCACCGAATATCAGATCATCATTGCGGACAATGGCAAAGGGATAGAGCCAGATAAGATCCAAAAGCTATTTGAACCCTTTTATACAACCAAAGCGGCTGGTCATGGCACAGGGTTAGGATTATCTGTTTGTTTGAGAACGATCAAAGAACATGAAGGAAATATCACCGTTGAAAGCCAACCAGGTCAGGGTACCTGCTTCAAGATCACGATCCCATATAGAAAAATAGAAATGACCACTCTTAATGACGTTCTTGACTGATCAGTGCTTTACTGTATATCACAGGCAAGACGAAATCCGATTGATTCTGAGCTCTGTTCAGAATTCATGCCTTCACGGCAAGCACAACGTGCCAGTTTTCGGCTGTAATACCACGCCCCCCCTCTGATAACATAGCGTTCGTTTGAGTTTTGAGTTTCTCTTCCATCATCCACCCGGTAAGGATATGGCTTTAAGATGGTGCTGGTCCATTCCCATACATTTCCAACCATATCCGCGGCACCATAAATGCTATCCCCTCCTGGTGAGTATAGCCCTACAGGGGTTGTACCTTTTTTCAAACTCTCCGAGGTGTTGCAGCGCCAGGGGTCGAATGTATTTCCCCAGGGAAATATTCGCCCATCAGTACCTCGAGACGCCAGTTCCCATTCAGCTTCAGTTGGCAGGCGAAAATTCTTACGGAACTTGATTTTTAACCAACTGATATAAGCTTCTGCATCCTTCTTTGTGATGCCGGTAACAGGATGATTTCCTTCTTCTTGTTTAAAGGTGAAGCTTTGCCAACCCTTTGGTAATCGGTACCCCGTGTCCCAGACAAAGATATGATATTCTTCATTCGTGACCGGATATTGTGATATCTGAAAGGTTTTTAACTTAATAGTATGTTGAGGTTGCTCATTCGCAAACAAATCATTATCGTACCAGTCGTATGCCCAATCCGACTCTTTTAATTGAAGATGCATAACATCCATATCACCTGTGCCCATTAGAAATTCTCCCCCAGGGATCACCAGTAAATTGGGTAATTTGATACGATGAGTTTCCTCGTTTTTCTGGTTATTCTCATCCAATTTTGGATTTATCATCTTGCATCTCCACGTTATTTTTCATTGAGGATAATTTCGTACATCTTCAATATTTTATGGATATTTTCATCTATATCCTGGCTTACAGCATATACATAAGAACTACTTTCAGCTTTTTTCTGATATGCAGGCAAAGAATCGATTATGGTCATAAGACCCTTATACCAGGTATCTTTAGTATTTTCAACCAGCATACCAAAACTTTTTAGATCACGATATGGAAGGTGATCGCTTGCTATCCAGGGAATTCTGGTCGCCATGTACTCCAATACCCTGTTCCGGCTGAATCTGAGATCATATTCACTGAACGCCAAAGCCAAACCTATATCCAGGTTTGATAACTGAAATACCCAATCTTCAGGCGGAAGCCATGAATAAGTCACTTTCTGTTGATTAGAAATATTTACAGATTGCATCAGTTCAGATGGCATATTTCCCAAAAAGAGATGGATATGAGGATTTCGCTGGCAAATTTTTTCGAGTGCATCAATCAATCCGCTATCTTTAAATGCTTTTGGTGAGATCGCACTTCCGCCCATGCCAATCCAAATTTCATCATTTCTATGTGGTTTTATGGTCAGGTATTGATCAAAATTGATATAATCCGGAACTTCCCAGATCCGGCCAAAACCTTCCCAGTCTCCAGCAAGTCGGTGAGAAGAGACAGTGATTGCATCTACAAGGGTTGTCGCCCAGGAGAGCTGCTTTACCGGTGGAGGAATGATTTTTTTATTTGGATTGGATGCAATGGAAAAGTAAGGCGAGCAATCTCCTTTGTTCCAGAAATTGTACTGCCCCATCCCCATAGGGATGAGGTTAACAGCTTCATCCATATCAAGCACCAATTTTTTATTGAAGGCTTTCCAGTAGAGAGCAGCTCTGAGAACTGAATCAACACAATACCGGTGAATAACGATCAAATCTGATTCGCTACAGACTTTATTGCAGGTTTCATTATTGGCGATGAAATCGGGGACTTCAATGATTGTTGCATGATGTAATCCAGTTTTTTCTATTGCTCTGGCAATATTATTACAACGCCAGAGAACCTGATACTGGTCGTGGAGACTCTTGCTGTGGACAAAAACGATATTCAAGAAATATTCTCTCCGTAGAATAAACCACAATGGATCATCGCACTATTTCTTTTTCTGTGCTTGAACAAGCCTGAACGCTTTGAACCATTGCTGAACATGGACAAGCATTTCACGTCGTGTAGCTTTTTGAAACCCTTCGTATCCTAAAGATTCTCGTAAACCTTTATCAAGGAGCAAGCAGCGCAAACTGGTATGCCATTCTTCCAGTGATGTGCACATCACACCGCCTTTTCCCCAATTCTTTACCATTGAAAATGGGGAAGCCACCCAGGGGATCTTCTTGATTCCAGCGTACATTAATAATTCATCAGAACGCATGGTATTCTTCATCGTTTTTCGCAGTGGTAAAAGAATAATATCCATCTGATTGATGATGTATGGCAATTCTTCTCTTACCAGGCAGGGAATAAAGGTCTTTAATTCTGCAGGTACATGATCAAACATACGATAAGCATCCTGATCTCCTACAATGATCAGTCGAAGCTTATCGTTAAATTCGCTGAGGAGGCGGATCAAGGGCCGACGGATCACTGCCAGATCTTCCAGGCTGCCCGAATTTCCGAACCAACCCATTTGAAGGGTTACACCGGTTTTGTTGTTGATCGCCCAATATGGATTTTTTACCGTCCAACCTGTTGGAATATGCATGGCTGGATTTCCAGACATTCGTAGACTTTCTGTAAAAGCTTCCGAATTAACGGTAACAAGATCAGCCAGAATAAGAGCAGAAACGTATGAGCGATCATAGCTATGAGTGATGATGCTGCTTTCAGCCTGACGTGCTGCGGGTGAAAAAGTTTGTTCATAAATTGGGTTCAAGTCCAAAATGATTGGTATTTTGGCTGTGGAAAGTTTCACCATTTTTTCCATCAATTGTGGCTCCAGGAATGGATTACTAAAAACAGCAATGTCAGGAAGAGCACCAGATCCTTCATCATCGGGTATCAGACATCCATTCGTGGCAAGTGCAGCACTCAACAACCGGATGCGTTCATTATCATCCTCGTAGTTATTCCCTGGCTGATATACTGCCACCTTTCCAGAAAATTCCACCCTGGAAATATCTTCGTTTCCATCATTCAGGCATAATGCCTGTATACGATTTTCATTGATTGATTGTTGAAAAGTGATATTTGTTTTCAAGTTTTTTAACCCTGCTGCAAGGTCAGATCGTCCGTCGCTTTTTGCTTGCTGAATATTAAGATCGATCAAGGCTGGTAATAGGTTATCTACTTCGTCCAAATGTTGAGCAACTACAGAAGCCGGGCTGGAACTGTGGATGATATCATCCAATAATTTTGATGCCCGCGATAGTTCTTCTTTACTGATCGGTTGCTCACGATGTGTGAGAGTTTGTAATAATCTCCGCAGTGCCTCCGGGGAAGTTGGAACTGGTTCCTGTATGGTATTCCTATTGGAATTACTATGAGCCTTTTTTATTTTTTGAAGAAGAGATTTATCTTCAGGATGTTTCTGCAAAACCGCGGAAAAAACCTTCTCTGCAGCCTGCTCGTTCCCTGCTGCAAAATAGAGCTCTCCAATCATTTTTAAAACTTCTGGCTCATCTGGATTGGAATGCAAAATATGCAGATAAATATCCAAAGCCTCCTCAAGATGGTTTTCACCTATGCAGAGCTTTGCCATTTTCTTCTGAATATCAATAGATGGATTTTGATCTATATTCACCAATCCACAGCACCCACTGACGCCATTGTCATGAATGGTATCAATAGAATCAGTTTAATATTCTCCCATTCTTCTTTCTGTAAAGGCCATCTGAAATCTCTGTAAAAGCAAAGTAAATGTCAAACTTGCTTCTCAACAAAATCGTAAGGGGTTTTTTATTAAATATTTATTTCCTCTACAGGAATCAATCACTATACTGGAACTATGAGCGATCTACCTATCTCTACTTATTTACCTGAGTCACTTTCAAACAACCTCTCTTCGAACTTAACTGCGAACAAAATTCAAGCAGAGACAACTTCGTTCCAACAGCTCTTATCGTATATGCTGCTTTCTACATTGGATTCAACACTGAACTCTAAAACGGATCAAAATAATGATTTTGGCAGCATGCTTCCTTCATTGTTATCAGTTCTTGATCAAATGCACTCGCAACAACTTTCATCTCAATTGCAGGCATCATCAGACGCGATAGTCGAACCTCAATTCCTTGCATCTATGACTAATGCATCTTTTAATATCGCAAATCCTGTTCAAGCAAAAGTGGATTATTCTCAATTTGGCATTCAGGAAGATAACCTGCCAGTTCATGGTCGCCTGACACAAGAGTACACATCTACTCATCATGGATTGGATTTCGGAGTAGTTGTTGGCACACCCGTTCGTTCCACTATCGAAGGAACCGTAACGTTTGCTGGTTGGAGTGAGGCAGGATATGGCAACCTGGTTATTGTAGAAAATGGACCATATAAAACCTATTATGGACATCTTTCTGATATCCCAGTGACTATTGGTCAAGCAATTCAAAAAGGTAAAGTCATTGGTCTTTCTGGCAATACTGGTAAATCATCTGGGCCACATGTCCATTATGAGATACGCAGAAATCATCTGCAGATAGATCCAAACACCTTTGATCCTGACAATCTGACAATAGCAAAATAAAAGATGCTTCTGCTTTTTTATTAAAAGAAATAGCAAATTATATTCATCTTCATATCCCCTGCTCATTCTTGAGCAGGGGATCTTTCTGTATACCATAAAGATAAGGGAATAAAAAAAGGGTTGTCTATTTGAGACAACCCTTTCATTCTTTTCAGAAATTTATCTAAATTTTAAAGATGCTGACGATCTCGTTCAGTTTCTGTGCCATCTCAGCGAGAGATTGAGCAGAAGCGGTCACTTCTTCAACCTGTGCACTCATTTCTTCTGCTGAAGCAGATACTTCCTCTACTGCAGCGCTGTTTTCTTCACTGACACTGGCAATATTTTCAATCGATTTGCCAACTTCACTCGAACCGGCAGCCATTTCTTCAGTGGCGGCTGTGTTCTCTTCAACTACTGCTGAAACTGAATCCATCGCTGATACCAGCTCGTTGGCAGCCACACTCATATTTTCTGCTGCTTTGGCTGCCTGTTTCGATTGATTGTTGACAGTCTCGACCAGCTCAAGGATGTTCTGAAGAACAGCACCTGATTGGTTGGCTCGCTGTACACCTATCTCTACTTCATGCGAGCTCTCATCCATAGCCGATACAGCTTCTGCAACGGTCTTTTGGATCCCACGTACCAGGTTGCCAATTTCACGTGTTGCTGATGCAGAGCGTTCTGCAAGTTTACGAACCTCATCTGCTACAACCGCGAAACCCTTCCCATTTTCTCCTGCGCGGGCAGCCTCAATGGCTGCATTCAACGCCAGTAGATTGGTTTGAGAGGCAATATCTTCAATAGTCTCCACGATCATGCCGATCTGTTCAGACCGGGTGCCCATATCCTGAACTTTTCCGGCAGATACTCCAACTTTGCCTTTGATAACTTCCATACCCATCAAAGTTTCTTCAACCGATTTGGAGCCTTCTTTAGCTGAAGTGGCAGCAGCATCTGAATCGCTGCTCGCCCGTTCAATATTCTTTGTGAAAATACTAATAGATTCATTGATCTGCGAAGTGATCGAAGAGGCCTTGGCAACAGCGCTGGCTTGTTCCTGAGCACCTTGAGCCACACCATCAATTGCACGGGACACCTGCTCTACGGAACTGGCAGTGAGAGCTG
>JBDKSY010000102.1:0-5920 GCA_039680395.1 Anaerolineaceae bacterium
TATGGTCTACTGAAAAATTCACTTCGTTTTTACAGGGGCATCAAGCAATGTTTCATAAGGGTTTCTCGCGACCCTGTTTCCTTGATAATCATGACATGGATCGTTTCTTATGGGGAGCTGGAAATAACAAAGAAGCATTGAAACTGGCAGCTCTATGTCAATTCACACTGGGCAATTGCCCAATGATCTACTATGGCACTGAGGTGGGACTTACTCAAAATAAAGGTACTCGTGATCACCGCGGAGGTTTTGGTGTATTGGAAGAAGCGCGGCTACCAATGCCCTGGGATGGATCTCAAGATTTGGATTTGGTCAATTATTACAGATCCCTCATTTCTCTTCGAAAGAATGAAGCATCTCTGCGGTATGGAGACTGGAAGCTTGTTGCGGTAAACAAGGATTGTTTCTGTTATTTAAGGCAAGGTGCGCGTTCAAAATTATTCTGTTTGTTCAATCTTTCTGAAACTTCACAACGAATCGAAATTCCTTTCTCATGGTCTACCGTCGTTTTTTCTACTCAAGAAAAACGTATTGGAGAGAAAAGGATGAAAAACTGGATTGATCTTTCCCCGTTGACTGGTTTGATCTTACGCTGAGGTATGAAACGGAGACAGCATGAACATCTGTGAACATGAAACAATCCCCACAAAGACTCCGCTTATTGAAGGAAAAAAGGTCACTTTTTATAAGCGGAGCAAGCAACAACCAATATTAATTGGGGATTTCAATCATTGGGATTTCTCAAATGGGATTGGTTTGGAACAATATGCTCCTGGTTTGTGGAAAACAGAACTTGAATTTCCCATAGATGCTTATATGGAATATTCCTTTTTACAAAATGGAAAACGCGTAATTGATCCCAAAAATCCTCAAAGAGTGGATAATGGGACCGGAGATATCAATAATTATATCTACATGCCAGAGGCGAAACCATCAAGTTATGCAATAGAAACGGGTTTTCAAGGAAACCTGACTGAGCATCAGATCGTTGATGATATCCGATTAATTGACTCAAGCAGAAGGATCTATCTTTATCAACCAAAAGTTCAGGAACCTTGCCCGTTGGTGGTCGTATACGATGGTAATGATTATTTGAAGCGTGGTCATATCGTCACGATCATCGAGAATATGGTCAAAGAAGAAAAGATCCAACCGCTGGCATTGGCACTAATTCCCAGCACCCGTGCACGCTTCGTGGAATATGCAGGAAGTGACAGTACTGTCTCTTTTGTTTTGAACAAAGTCATCCCTCTTGCCCAGAAAAACTTGCAATTGATTGACATCCAGGATCATCCTGGTGCGTACTGCATCCTTGGTGCTTCAATGGGTGGGATGATGGCTCTTTATTCATCCATTCGGGCGCCAAAAATCTTTGGTAAGGTGATCTGTCAATCGGGGGCGTTCCGAATGTATGAAGAGGATTTTTCAATTTTTGATCTTGTTGACCGGGATCAAATCCCTCAGATCCAAATCTGGATGGATATTGGTAAATACGACTTTTTATACTCCGTAAACCAAAGGATGTACCAGCTTTTGAAAGAGAAAGATTACTGCGTTAATTACAAAGAAGTCAATGGCGGCCATAATTATGCTACCTGGCGAAATATTCTTCCTCAAGCGCTTGAATTTTTATTTCCCAGGCAAGGAAACTCATTTACTAATATTGGAGATAACTAATGGAAAATAAGGTCAGTGAAATCTACGACGCTGTAGTCAATGGGGATGCTAACAGTGTGATGCAAAGTATTCAATCTGCTCTTGCAAATGGGATCAACCCGGAATTTTTACTGAATGAAGGGTTGATTGCTTCAATGAAAGAAGTCGGGCGATTATTTGAAGAAGGTGAATACTTTGTTCCTGAAATGTTGATCTCGGCTCGTGCAATGCAAGTTGGAATGGGAATTTTGCGTCCGATATTGGTAGAGCAGGATATCAAGCCGATAGGTAAAGTGGTCATTGGCACAGTCAAGGGTGATCTGCATGACATTGGGAAAAACCTTGTCGGCATGATGCTGGAGGGAGCAGGTTTCCAGATCGTTGACCTGGGTACGGATGTCCCACAGGAAGAATTCCTGGCAGCGATCAATACACACCAACCGGATATTGTCGGTATGTCTGCTTTGTTAACGACAACCATGAACAATATGGGAATGATCATCAAGTTCCTTGAAGAAAATGGCGTCAGGAAAAATGTCAAGATAATCGTGGGCGGAGCTCCATTGACACAGACTTATGCTGATGATATTGGTGCTGATGGGTTTGCTGCCGATGCAAGCCAGGCAGCTATATTGGCAAAACAACTGATGGGTTAATCATTGATAATTGAGAACAAGGTTTAAAGATATATTCTCAACTCATCCAACCCAGTGCTGATGACTATCAGTGTGCTTGCCGATTTAAGATCACCGGTGCAGTCATTCTGGACGTAGTTATGCAACCCGCAAAAGCAAACTGAGGAAATTTTGGCATGACACCGGCAGCATAAAAAAGATCATGTTGATTGCCAGGGATCTCAGTATCGGTACATATGAATTCAAAGATCGAACCACCCCAGATAAAATCTGTGAACCTGGGTTTGGGATTCTTGCCAATTTACAGAGAATGAGTGATTCTGCAAAGTAGTATTTTACAAAAACACACCTTTTCCGGAAAATAGTCACCCCCTTCAAGGTGGCTTCACGCAAATGAATCGCATATTTCTGATCCTATATAATATGCTATAAACAAACATACCTTCTTTTTCATCTGCAAAGACCCGTGGTTAGTGGGTAAAACGTATCAGCGATATGCGAAGAACTTCACTTTGGCACTGAATCTCAAATAAGTCACAAGAATTATTTTGTCACATAGGTTGATCCTATTTTAGGAAAGGCGTATTCTTGGACATGAAGAAAACTCAAAACTCTTTCCTTGACCGAATTGTTGAATCTGTCACAGCTAACTTAAGTGGGAAAAGTGTTCCAAAAAAAGAATCTTCTCCAGATCTATTGGGTAATGATTCTTTTGAACCGGTAGAAAATCTTAAACCCCTGGAAAAGTTACGAAAAGCATCCAGTTTATTTGTGAGTGGGAAAGATCTATCCAAATATGGTAATTTACTGGATCTATCCCCATCTGAGTATGAAGCACTAACCTCTGAACAGAAACAGTGGGTGAAATATTTAAGGGGGAGAACCTTCCATTCCGTCAGAAATTGGGATGAAGCTCTTAAAATTTGGGATGAGCTCAACAAAGAGCCTTTGGAATTGCACCTTCAAGCTTTCCTGGCGAATGATATTGCTTTTATTTATTATCTTTCTGACAAACTTCCCGAAGCGATCGAACAATTGCAGACTGCGTTAATCGCGACTCGCAAAACTTTGGACCAACCCTTTGAGGCTCAGATTTTAAATAACCTTGGCGTTGTGTACGGTAAAGCGGGAAAGTTATTAGATGCGGTTGCCTATCATAGAAAAAGCCTTGAAATTCAAACCAAACTCAGAGATCATATGGGTGAAGCTACCAGCAAGTTTAATCTTGCCAATCTTTATTTTCTTCTGGGAAAATGGGGAATAGCCAAACAACTCTATGGAGAGAGCATTTCAGGGTTTCATCTTGCAGGTGACCTGGAAGACGAAAGCCAGGCTAACAGTGAACTTGGTTATCTTTTCTTATCCCAGGGGAATAATGCAGAAGCAATCGTGCAATATAAATCAGCACTGCAGATCATCCGCAAATTGGGGAAAAAGGAAGAAGAAGTTCAAGCACTAATCATTGTTGCCACAATCCAACAAAACATTCATCAATGGAAAGATGCATTCACTTCACTTGAAAAAGCTCTGCAAATTACTCGAGAAATAAAAAATATTTCCCTGGAAATCTCTGTCGAAATAGCGATGGGAACCTGCCATAAGCTGCAATATCAGTGGAATGATGCAGCAGCCCAATACCAGATCGCGTTGAAAAAATCTAAAGAAGCTGGTGACCGGCTTCTTGAGTACGAAGTTCTATCTTCTATTGGCTTACTATATTTTTTGCAGAATCGCTGGGATGAGTCAGTTTCATGTTTTCAAGAATGTCTCCAAATTGCCAGAACGGTTGCGGGAAAATATGAAGAAGCGCAATCAATAGGTGACCTTGGAATTGTTTCTTTACGACAGCGAAAATGGGATGAAGCAATCAAATATTTTGAGCAGGCAATAGAGATCGAAGATGAACTGGCTTATCCCTATGGAAAAGCAAAAATCCTTGAATTCATTGGAACCACGCTTGAAAGAAAGGGGGACCTGGAACAGGCACTGACTAAATATAGTGCTGCATTACACATTTTTCATCAAGTAGACAGCCCGGTTGATGAAATGGCGGTGAAAAATAAAATTGGTTGGATTTACTCCTCATTGGGGAAATGGAAAGATGCGGCTAATACTTTTCAATCGAATCTTGAACTTGCCAGAAAAATCTCTGACCAACAGGGACAATATAGTGCGTTAGTTGGTTTGGCAGAGTTCAATAAATTAAATGCAGATTGGGAACAGGCAGAAACTCATTTTCAGGTTGCAAATCAAATTGCGCGGGAGATGAATGCGCTTCCTCAAGTTGTCTATACTCTGAATTGTCTGGGCAGTCTGTATAGCAGTCAGGAAAAGTGGGATATTGCACTGGAAAAATATCAAAAAAGTCTGACAGTACAGAAGCAGATTGGAATTCAAATTGATGAAATCGATATTCTGGTGCACATCAGCGATCTATTTCGAAAGCAGGGGAAATGGTCTGAAGCAGAAAAATACCTTGAAATGAGCCTGCAGATTGCTGAAAAAGACCAGGGAGAATATGCAAAAACCTTTGTGCTGGTTAGAAAAGGACGTCTTCTTGAAAATCAGGGGAAGTGGGAAGAAGCATTATCTATTTTTCAAATTGCACTTGAAAAATGTCGTGAATGTGATCAACGTCAAGATGAAGCCATCCTCCTTCAGCAGATGGCTGGCATTTTTATCGAAGCAGGAAATTGGGCTCAGGCTGAGGAGCAAGTAACATCTGCTTTGCAGATCATGCAAGAACTTAATATTCTATTTGGTCAGGCAAGTTGCTTTGATGCGTTAAGTGCCATTCAAAGATTGACAGGGAATTGGGATGAGGCGATAAAACTGGAAGAGTCGGCTTTGTCCATCTATACAAAAATGGATTTCTTGGCAGGTGAAGCGATCGCTTACTCTGGAATTGGGTTATGCTATTACAGTAAAGGTGACCTGGCTAGCGCGATTGAATATTATGAAAAGAGCCTGGAAATCAGGCTCAAGTTGAAGGATAGCAAATATATTGCATATTCATATGTTAATTTAGGGCTGGCATACGAAGCACAGGGGCATTACGATCAGGCTTTGGGAAAATATGAAGCTGCGTTCAAAACGTTTCAAGAATTCAATGACATTTATGGGAAGTCCATCACCCTGATCAATATTGCAAGTATTTATCGTATACAGGGGAGATGGGCTGAAGCTTTGACAAAATGCGAAGAAAGCCTATCCATTGACCGGCAATCGGGGAATCGGCGAGGAGAGGCGATTTCGTTGAACAGTATCGGGATCATTTATTCTGTTCAAGGGTCATGGGAAAAAGCCTATACCAATCTAGAAGCTAGTTTGCAGATAGCCCGTGCCCTGGGTGATCGCGATCTGGAAGGAAGCATTCTGATCAACATAGCTTCCATCCATTACACAAAAGGCAGGTGGGACGAGTGTAGAAATTGTTATCAGACCAGCCTGGAGATAGCCTGTAAACTTGGAGATCACAGAAGCGAAGCGATTGCGTTGGATGGTTTAGGATCAATCCTTTATAAACTTGGGAAATGGGAAGAAGCGAAGGATACTTTTTATGCAAGCTGGGAAATCTCTCAAAAGTGGGGGTATCGCCAGCTAGAGGCGGATTCTTATCTATCTTTAGG
>JBDKSY010000103.1:0-4988 GCA_039680395.1 Anaerolineaceae bacterium
TCAGAAGGGTAATTTGATTATGGTATAATCCCCAGCGTGTCCCTGTAGCTCAGTGGATAGAGTGCTGGCCTCCGAAGCCAGAAACGGCAGTTCGAGTCTGCCCAGGGACGCCTGTTAACCTCCTATCGAAACTCCTATCAATTTACCAATCCCGAAAGTAATCGCAGCGGCTAAAAGTCCAAAAATTACCATTCTCATCCCTGAATGGAATATCTTTTTCCCTGTAAATAATGTGATCCCCGCTCCCAGACCAAATAAACCCAGTACACTCAATCCAATACTGATAAGCACTGCGGTATATCCATGAAGGAAGAAAAAGGGCATCACAGGAATCACTGCACCGATAGAAAACAGGAAAAATGAGGTGATAGCAGCTTCCCAGGCTGAGCCACCTAATTCACTTGGATCTATGCCTAGTTCTTCACGCGCCATTGCTTCTACTGCACTTTCCTTGTTTTTTAATATCTGATTGGCTAAGGTCTTTGCCTGATCGGGTTTTAACCCACGTGATTCATATATGAGTGCCAGTTCTTCTTCTTCTCCTTCAGGAGATTGCTCAATTTCCAGCTTCTCGATCTGGATTTGGTTGGCAAACAGTTCACGAGAACTTTGAACTGAAAGCCATTCTCCTAATGCCATCGAAAAAGCTCCAGCCAGTAAACCAGCAATGCCGGCGATCATCACACTCGAACCGCCAATATCAGCTCCAGCCACACCCATCACAAGAGAAAGATTAGAAACCAGCCCATCATTAGCCCCCAGTACGGCTGCTCGTAATGCATTTCCCCCTGCAGTTTTATGTCTTCCTTCCAATTGTGCAAGCGCTGAGCCTTCGATTCCACCATGTAAAGCTCCAGAGATTTGATTGAGAAGGAATGCATGAGACTTTTCATCTTTTGCAGCAGTTGCTCCTCCTTCTTGTTGATAATAGGATCTGGCGCCCTGTTGCTCCATAGATTGCAAAGTGGGAAGTACTGCAGACGGCCCAAGCTTCTTTGCCAGCCATCCCAGGAGTTTTGTCCTGCCGCCTGGGATATATGTTCGCATTTGAATGCCGCTTTCTTTTAATAGTTTTTCCCATTTATCTGCATGATTTAATTCCACTTCAGCAAAGCGCTGGTAAACTGTTGAAATCTTCTCACCCTTCTCAATTTCCGCCAATAACGAATACAGATAAGCACTGTTCTGTTCACCGCTCCAAAAATCTTTGTACTGCTGTATGGTTTTTGGTTCCATGGTCAATCCTCCGTTAGTGAATGTCAGCAATAATTACTTTTAATACCAGCTTAACAGAAATTATATAATATTCCAATTTTCATCTAGTATAATGATTCACAAGGAGAATAAATAGAAAAATGTTCGCAGGTTATGGTTTGTATCTATTGTTCAGTCTGCCTGCATTGATCTTAGGGATGTGGGCTCAAGCTAAAGTAAAATCGGCATATAACAAATACTCTCAAATTCGAAGCTATATTGGTTTGACAGGCGCGCAGATCTCTCGGAAGATTCTAGATGCAAATGGTTTGCAAAATGTCAAAATTGAGCAAACGCGGGGAATTCTATCTGATCACTATGATCCTGCTTCAAGAGTATTAAGGTTAAGTCAGGGTGTCTATCAGAGCAACAGCATTGCAGCAGCCGGAGTTGCTGCTCATGAAACTGGGCATGCGATCCAGCATCAAGAAGGCAATGCAATGCTTAAATTCAGGACTGCGATCGTGCCTACCGTTCAAATTGGTAGCTGGCTTGGCCCGATCATATTCATTATTGGTTTATTCTTGAATTCAGCATTCGGAGATCAGGTGGCCGTTGTCGGATTGATCCTCTTCTCAGCTACGGCAATTTTTGCCCTTGTCACATTGCCTGTGGAATTGGATGCCAGCAAAAAAGCGCAGGTACAACTGGTTAATTCAGGATTGATCTTGCAATCGGAAATTGGTGGAGTTGATAAAGTATTAAGCGCAGCAGCCTGGACATATGTTGCAGGAGCAGCGCAAGCTATCAGCTCAATTCTTTATTATGTATTCCTTTTGTTTGGCAGAAGAAGAGATTGATCACATTTTTACCAGAAAAAGATGGATGAAAACTAACACAAAGGGGTAATGATCATTATGGACATAATGGAAGCTCTTTTCACTCGCCGGAGTATCCGTAAATACACTGGAGAACCGGTTACGGATGGCGACATCCAGGTAATTTTACGTGCAGGGTTTTACGCTCCCTCTGCGAAAAACAGACAACCCTGGCATTTCATTGTGATACGTTCAAAAGAAACTCGCACTGCGATAACCGGTTTTCAGCCCTACACAAAAATGCTTCCCCAGGCTGATTGCTGTATTGTAGTTTGCGGCGATAAATTGAAAGAGCACAAGACCGGCTTTCTGATAGAAGATTGCTCTGCAGCCCTGCAAAATATGCTGCTTGCAGCACATGGTATCGGCCTGGGTGCGGTCTGGTGCGGGTTGTACCCTTTGCCAGTGGTTACGAATGCCATTTCAGAGCTGTTGAATCTGCCAGAAAACATCATTCCTGTAGGGCTGATCTCTATTGGGCATAAAGGGGAGGAGCGCACAGTAGAAGAAAGGTTTCAGCCCAATCTGGTTCATTTTGAACAGTGGTAGAAAATATTTATTCAGAGGCAATAGCGATTTAGTAGAAAGATGAAATTCAACACAGGTTTATTGTCAAGGATCATCCTTCTCGGCATGGTTTTTTTGCTTGCTGGTTGTTCCGTTTTTCCGCTTTCTATCCATTTACCTTTGATACCTGTTTCTTGGAACCAGAGTTTCCTGCGGGCGATTGATCCTGCAGATTCCACCACCTCTACAATAGATATACTGGCTGTCTATTCTCAATGGCAAAAGAATACCTTATTGATTCGGCTTGATTTCCTGCGACCAATCAATTCGAACGACAATATAAAAGTTATCCTTTGGGATAGCCCTGATTTTGAAAATTCTGCCCAGGAAGCAAAAATAATTCTTCAATTTACTTTCGAAAATTCTCATGTAGCGATCATTTCGCAAAAGCAGAAAGTCTCTGTTTCACTTTATGAAGAAAGTTCAGATTGGTTGAGTTTTCAAATAACCGGCCTTGATCTTCACAATGTTGATCATGCAACGATAATAGCTGCTGCAGGAACAACAACAGTTGATACGGTAGACCAGGTCGCCCTTCATTCTGTTGCGCAACCTGCAAATTTATTTTTCTCGTTTTACAATACACTGCCTGCCGCAACGCCCGCCCAGGCTTTACGTCGTTGGGATGGAGCACATACCGGACCCATTGGCAGTCGTCATGGATTAAGGTATTTAATGGAAAACGCAGAAGCTTTTAATATCCCTATCACAATCCTTGACCTGAAGCAGCCACAATCACTCTATGCATTATCATTGCTCGGACAATCCAGTTATATCCAGCAACTTGTCGCTGAACAGCTTCTCTTTCTCCCTGATGTAGCATCAGGAAACGCATATACACAGGCATTTACTTTACAGGAAAGTAGAAGAGCAGGGTTGGAATATGGCATACCAATCTCAACTGCAGTATATGGCGCTTTATCAAATACCTTCGCTGGGTATGACACATATTTTTATGGTTCCAATGAAAATAGTACTGCAATATACACAAATGCAACATTTCGTATGCTGCCTGTTCCAATCACAGACCAAAGTGAATTCCTTACAGAAGAAGGGTTAACCACGTCTGCTATTGCCATGCTTGCGAAGGTTGGAAGTTCGAAGAGCGCCTCTGACCTGATGATCATGGGAGGTGATTTCCCGCAAACAATGTGGGGAGACCCCACTGTAGTGAAGAAAGCATTTGAGTACATAGCTTCTCACCCCTGGATAAACCCCCTGATGTTTTATGACATCGTAACGCTCCCCTCTCTTCCAGTGTCTTCGTATGATCAAAAGTGTTCTAATTTGCTGTGCTTTAATGATGAGCAATCTTCACAATTAAACAGCCAGCAGCCAAATTGGCAAAATAATGCCTACGCGCAGTTATCGAAATTACCTTACAACGCCATCACCTCTGCTGCATGGGATACCTTCTCCCTGTTGACTTCTCCTACAGATAACGCTGCCCTGGCAGCATTGCGATCGCAATATCAGGGAACACTGGACGCCCTTCTGATTGCGGCAAATTGGGCGGCGGATCCACATCCAATGCAAATTTGCTCGGAATCCATCGCTCAGACACTCTGTTATTTAGCTAATGAAAATATCCTTGCGATTCTTTCTTCGATTGATGGAAAAATGTTAATGCTTTTTTCTAGCGACAATAAGAAAGCAACCCAATGGATTGCACCATTTTCGCAGAAAATTATCGGCCTTTCTGACCCAATTTTGTGGAAGCTTTCTGCTGGCTTGGCATCTGATCCATCTTTGATCGAAGGAGCTTTTGCAGAGAAAAACAAGCAACATTTGATTTATCAAATGGAATTGGCTGATGAGCGAATTACTTTCTCTTACCCGGATGGAACAATAAAGAAAACGTACGAGCTACTCGAAAATGAACTGATCATTACGGTTGAATCGAATTCCACTTTTTCATCTTTGATACCAGTTTTTGGTGATATTCAACAAAAAGATGAAATATTATTCGTAAATGAAGCTGCGACCAATAATAACCAAACCAAAATGACGGTTGATCTCATGGATTCAATCGTCACTTTCAACTCTTATTTAGATTCTATTGATCTGATGAAGAACTCTGAAAATCCCAGTCTTGCTTATCCACCTGGACATTACCTTCCCATACCATTTTCTTTGATCAACCTGGAAAATAGTGGAACTTTCTCCATAATATTTTCCTTTGATCAATAGATCAGAAAATTTTGCTGGATCAAGAAACCAACAGACTGCGTTTGAGCGCTTCTCGCATCCCTAAGGCTCGTTGAGCTCCTTCTGCAGTGCAGGTCGTCGGATTATCCACCAGATAAGCAGGTATTCCCAACATTTTTGTCAAATACTTGTCTATTCCCT
>JBDKSY010000104.1:0-5806 GCA_039680395.1 Anaerolineaceae bacterium
ATGGCAATTCCCAACCCCACAAGGACAAATGGCAGCATCCACCAGGTGAGATGCGCATACCCCTGCATTACATAACGGGGATTATCCATTTGGTTGGGTAAAAACCAATACAGCGGATTGAGACCGGCAGCATAATTTCTCATATACTGGAGAAGTTTTTGCCAGGGGGTCAGATCAGACACCAGGTATGATTTATACATCAGCAGCCGGTCAATATACTGATCAGGATGGACGGAAATGAAGCGTACCAGGGGCAGAGCAACCAGCAACAGGAGTATGGCGGCTTTCCAGATGGTTTTCCTTTGCTGCCAGTGATAAGGGAGATCAGTAAGGAGCATCAGAACGCCAGCTACAACCATGATGATCTGCCCGGGAGTATACGAATAGAAAGATAACGCCCCACAGACGATCGCAGGATAAATAGCCCTTGGATCAGTTTTGCGATAGCACAAGTAATAATACAAAAATCCAGAAAAGAAGGTTACCTGAAGCGAATACTCGAAAGCCGCCCTGGAAAGCAGAAACCAGGCAGGGATAATCGTCAATACATAGGGAGCCAGCCACCATAACCGGTTCTTAAAAATATCGCGCAGTGCAAATCCAACCCAGAACGCTGTAAGCGTAGAAATTAAAGCGAATGCGGCTCGTGTGGCAAACACAGATTTTCCAAACAGAAGCACTACAGGCAGTTGAGCATAAACAGAAGTGCTGATGCAATACTGCCCCCCATTTCGAAAGAAGGTTGGCAGTAGTTCACCATCGTATGATTTCAGATCATCACGTACCAAATTGCTTGCCAGAACCGGATTAACCGCTTCGTCGCAGGAAAAGTAGATCGGAAATTTTGTCAGTCCCCAGAAATGGACCACCAGGTAAAGGATCACTCCGACAGCAAAGAGGATTTGAGGTCGGAGGGTTACTGGTTGCTTTGCATGTTCCCACCAGGATTTTGTATGTTTTTTTATTGCGGTGAATGGATTGCCCCAAAATTCTTTCCATACAGGTTTCACGGATACCAGGGAAGGTAATGTCTTTTCAATACCAGGCTGATCCGAGCGAAATACTTTCAGTTCACCCGTTCCAGGCTGGTTTTCCACAACGATCTCCACGCGTTCCCCCGCCGCTATATCAATCTCTACTGTCACATGGCTGGTTTCAGGTCTCTGAGTTTCTGGTGAATCCTCTTGCATGTGGTTGATTGTAGCATGAAGCGAAAAAAGCCATAGAATTAACCAATGGATGGATCCCTGGTTTCTACATTGGGAAATTATGGAGCAGGTTGAACTTTGATCGCCATCCTTTCTGACCTGAACAAGCAAGATTCATGAGAACCATTAAAATTCTCGTGTCAGCCTTAAAGTTTCAGCAGCAAGCATTGCCATCATGCTATAATGATTTTCATCAGGCATATCCAGTATATATGGCAGCTTGCATGAGATAACCGCCATAATTGCACGTCTTCCTCATTTGGAAACGTTGGATTTTTCAACCCAGGGGCAGCATAGTTTACCATTAGCAGATCAATCATGTCCTTTGTGCATCTTCATGTTCACTCTGAATATTCCTTGCTGGATGGTTTCAGCAATCTAAAGAAGCTTACCCAAAAAGCTGCTGACATGGGTATGCCAGCTATTGCATTGACCGATCACGGCACCATGTTTGGCATCATCGAATTCTTTAATGCAGCCCAAAAAGCCCAGATCAAACCCATCCTTGGCCTGGAAACCTATCTCGCTCCACGGCGCATGGTAAATAAAGAAGTTAAACTGGATAAACAGCTCAGCCATCTGGTGCTGATGGCAGAAACACCCACTGGTTATCAAAACCTTTTGAAGATCGCCAGTGCAGCTCAACTGGAAGGGTTCTACTACTCCCCTCGCATAGATCACGAATATCTGGCTGAACATGCCGAAGGTATTATCGCTTCTTCTGCCTGTATGTCTGGAGAAATTCCACGTGCGTTATTGGAAGCGGGTGAAACCGAAGCCCTTAAGAAATTGGATTGGTATCTGGACCTGTTTGGGAAAGACCACTTTTTCCTGGAACTGCAAAGTCACAACATACCTGAAATCCCCGCGCTTAACCAGAGCCTGATCGAGCTTGCGGCAAAACGCCATGCCCGGCTGATCGCAACCAACGATGTGCATTACATCGAGCCCGAAGATGCCCATTTGCAGGATGTGATGCTGGCAATCCAGACTGGTTCAGTGCTTTCAGAGCAGCGCCGGATGCGGATGACCGATGAAACCTATTACCTTCGGTCTGCTGATGAAATGCGCTCGTTATTCGGCAGTGTTCCTGGCGCTATTGAAAACACCCTTGAAATTGCAGAGCGCTGCAATGTAAAAATCGAGTTCACTGGTTACCACCTTCCCATCTTTGAAGTACCCGAAGGCCACACCGCAGCAACCTATTTACGAGAATTATGCGAACGGGGATGCAAGATACGGTATGGTGATCATTGCAATGATCCTGCCGTACGCGAGCGGATGGAATATGAACTGAGCGTCATTCATGACATGGGATTTGACGCTTACTTCTTGATCGTATGGGATCTTTGCCGCCATGCGCGTGAAAAAGGCATCTGGTATGAAGCGAGAGGTTCTGCCGCAGGTTCACTGGTGGGATATGTGCTGCATATCACCATGGTGGAACCATTGAAGCATAAATTATTGTTCGAACGTTTCTTAAATCCCAGCCGTATTTCCATGCCCGATGTTGATCTTGATTTTCAGGATGACCGGCGGGTTGAAATGTTGGAATATTGCTGCAACAAGTATGGAGATGATAAAGTCGCCCAGATCATCACCTTTGGTACATTGGCTGCACGGGGAGCAATTCGCGACGTTGGCCGGGTTCTGGATATTGATCGGGGTGAGATAGACCAGATCACCAAGCTTATCCCAAACACACCTGGCAAGCCCGTTACGATCAGTGAAGTACTGGAGACCGTTCCCGAATTCAAAGCTGCCTACGATGAAAAAGACTACATCCACGAGCTGATTGATACCGCCAGCAAGGTCGAAGGTGTGGTGCGGAATGCCGGCACGCATGCCGCGGGCGTAGTCATCTCTGATAAACCGATCGTCGAGTATTTGCCATTACACCGTCCAACCAGCGGTTCGGAAGATTCACCCATCAAAACCGTCACCCAATTTGAGATGTCCATTCTGGATTCATTGGGGATGTTGAAAGTAGACTTCCTCGGATTGGCTTATCTCACTATCATGCAGCGTGCCTGCGACATGATCGAAAAAAGGCATGGCGTGAAACTGACGTTGGAAAATATTCCTCTGGACGATCCTCCGGTATTTGAGATGCTGGGCAAAGGTCAAACAGCCGGTGTTTTCCAGCTTGAAGGTACCGGTATGACCCGTTTCCTGGTTCAGATGAAACCAGAGAACCTCTCCAATGTCATCGCCATGGTGGCGCTATTCCGTCCTGGCCCAATGCAGTTCATTCCACAATACATCAACAGGCTTCATGGAGAACCCGTCACATACCGGCATCCGCTGCTTGAGCCGATTTTCAAAGAAACATATGGCATTGGCATCTATCAAGAGCAGATCATGCAGGCTGCTGTGGATATCGCAGGGTATACCCTGGCAGAGGCAGATGATCTTCGTAAAGCCATTTCGAAAAAGCAAGCTGCCAAGATCCAACTGCATAAAGAAAAATTCGTCATTGGCGCATCGAAAAAAGACCTTGACGAACAGACAGCCACCTCGATTTTTGAAGACTGGGAAGAATTCGCTCGATACGGTTTCAATAAATCCCATGCTGCAGATTATGGGGTAATGGCAGTTGAAACAGCGTATTTGAAGGTTCATTACCCTGTGGAGTACCTGACCTCCCTGTTGTCTGTAAACATGAGCGATTCAGCAAAAGTATCACTATATGTGACCGAAGCACGCAACATGGGTATTGAAGTCCTTCCACCTGACATCCGGTTCAGTGAATGGAATTTCAGCATTGAAGATCGCCCCGAAGGGACAGCAGCCATCCGGTTTGGATTAGGCGCCATCAAGAATGTTGGGAATGCTCCAGTTGAACAGATCGTGCAATCCAGACAGGAAGGTCCTTTCAAAGACCTGTATGATTTAGCAAATCGGGTTGACCTGCGGCAGGTTGGCAGGCGGTCTCTGGAATGTCTGGTTAAAGTAGGTGCACTGGATGGGTTTGGAAACCGCTGTGCCTTATTGGAAGGTCTGGATTCGATCATTGCCGTCAGCAGCTCCAATTTGCGGGCACGTAACAGCGGGCAGTTAAGCATCTTCGAGGATCTAGGTACATTTTCCGGTTCGATCAAGCTGCCCGATTGCCCAGAAATGGACCGGAGGACAGTATTGGGCTGGGAACGAGAGCTGATAGGGATGTATATATCCGCTCATCCGCTGGCTGTCTATCAAAATGAACTCAAGAAAAAAGTCACCCATTTTTCGAGTCAGTTGGTAGATGTCGAAGATGGTGAAAAGCTCACCGTGGCAGGCATGGTCACACAATTTCGCCCATACCAGACAAAGACCGGTAACATGATGGGTTTTGTCACTATTGAAGATTTTCAGGGCACAATGGAACTGGTGTTGTTCCCTCGCACCTGGGAGAAATATAGTAGATTCATCCTTCCAGACCAGGTGATCCTGGTGGATGGAAAACTGGGGCGCAGGAATAATGATCCTTCAATAACCGCAGACCATATAGCACCTATAAAATTGGATTCCATGCAGCAGGATGTTCAGGAAAAACCCGACGGAGGTGCCTTCACCAGTCAGGTGGCATTTTTAGACGAATACATCGGTCTGAGTGATCCTGATACCATGCCAGAGGAAAAAACCCAGACACCATTCGATGATATGCCCCCGATGCCTGAATGGGATGAATGGACCGATGAATTGGAGCAGCCTTCTATACCAAAAGCACCAGAAAAGAAACCAGAAGATAGATCAAACCCTGCACCCGCGAGCCAGAGCAATCTTGTGAATGAGGGAAAAACGCAGGAAACACCTGTAGAAAAACCATCCTCCGCCGCAGCATCGGATGCAGTAGTACCTATCCCTCCTGTGGATGAAGAAATGGCAAAACCTTCTTCAGAAAGCTGGGAAGCGCTGACGCGTGTGCGCAAAGCTTTCAACTACCTTGTTTCGCCAATTAATGGTGAGAATCCACCACAGGTGATCGTAGTTTCATTGTTTGCTACCGGTGACCGAATGCGCGATCAACGTCGCATGGAGCACCTTTTTGGCGTTTTACGTTCATCACCAGGGAAGGATCGGTTTGTTATTCAGGTAAAAGAAGGGAAAAACGATTATCAAATTGACTTCCCTAATCAGACCATTGGCATTTGTGATGACCTGTTAGGAAGGCTCCGCACCCTGGTTGGCCAGGAAAACATCTGGGTCAGACGTGTGGATACCAGCCTTTAGTTCTCCTCATTTTCTATATTCTAAATTTTCATCAAATCAATAAGAGAGCCTTTGAAATTTCTCTTTCAAGGCAATTTATTTGGCATCAGGTCGTATAATTCCAAAATGCGAAAGTCATTCAAATTTCTTTTCTCTGTCGTGATCGTTGCTGCTCTCGTGATCGGTTACTATCTACTACGAAATCCAATGAGCGTAGGCCGCAGTGCCAGGGTAGTCCAGTGGATACGTGATCCATCTGCTCACCCTGAATGGGCGGCAACTGCCAAACAATCCTGCGCCAGCGCTCCCTTTATCCTGCCAAGTGATGGGTTTATAGGGTATCTCTGGGATGATTCTTTTAAGGTTGGGCATCGCCATCAGGGAATTGATATCTTCGGAGGAAA
>JBDKSY010000105.1:0-2106 GCA_039680395.1 Anaerolineaceae bacterium
CCTTCGGTTACTTCTTCCAGCCCTGCCAAACATCGAAGAGCAGTAGTTTTACCACAACCTGACGGCCCAACCAGAACCAGAAATTCTTTATCTTCAATAGCAATGTTCAGGTCATTCAAAGCAGTAAAATCGCCAAATTTCTTTGTTACATGATTATAAGAAACACTAGCCATGCCTTCCTCCTTCCGGAACGAGTATAGTGAAATTATTATATGTCATGCAGAATAAAAGTGCAATCGGAAAGTGTATTTTTCCAGAAAAGCAAGACAATTTATCATGCTGCCGGGAGTAGACTCGCTCATTCAAAATCCAAGAAATCCGCTTTGACAGGCGACAATTGCAATAACGGCAATAAGTATCGCAAGTGAACGAAGCAAATATTTGATTGTTTAATTCTGGGAATTGATAACAAAAACCCCCGCTATGCCGTGTGTGCTAAGTTTTGAACCTGCCAGGGCAGGTTTGTCCTTCTTCTCAGCTCCGCCTTGGCCTGAGCCTATCGCGTTGCTTTGATAAGGTCGGACGAAAGTTAGAAACTGTTGGCTCAAAACCGGTTGTGCAACATCACAAACACAGCAGGGTATTTTTTTTATACCACATTTTTGAACCAATGAACAGGGATGTAAAGTGACTGAAAGGTGTTATTCAGGAAGAAAACTCTGCTTGACGAGTTGCATCGGGTCATTTATACTCATTTTATAGATGGAATCAATTCGCGCATTTATTGCTCTCCCCTTACCTGAAGAGGCAAGTCGTCAACTCGGCCAGTTTCTTGTGAACCTCAAAGCGAAAGCCCCGCATGGATTTCGTCTTGTGAACATTGAGAATATCCATCTTACACTGGCTTTTCTTGGTGATACACCCCTTCCCAAGATCAGACAGCTTTCAGAAATGCTTGACGCACAGCTAAAACACCATGCTGCAATCACAATCCATTTTACAAATCTGGGCGCCTTCCCTGGCCCTGTTCGCATGCGGATCTTCTGGTTAGGTATGGAGACTCTACCCGAATTGATCGCACTGCAAAAGGATGTTGATCATTGCTGCAGGGCATGCAACCTGCCAACAGATGACAAACCCTTTGTCCCCCATCTGACCCTGGCTCGTTTATCCGACGAGATGGATCAAACAGACCGGATACAGTCTGCTGAGCTGCTCAAAACACCTCTGAAAGATTTACAGAATGCCTTTGTATTGAGGAAACTGGTTCTCTTCCAAAGTGTTTTAAAACCCACAGGTGCAGTGTATACACCTGTACATGAATTTCTTTTAAAGGATTAAAGGAGGTTACAACTGAACACACTTGAAATTGCTCGTTCCCTTGTGGAAACATTGGAACAGAAGAAAGCGGAAAATATTGTTTTGATGGATGTCAGCGAAGTTGCATCATTCACTGACTACTTCATTATTTGTTCTGGCAGCAGCGATCGCATGCTCAAAAGCCTGGGTGATGCTGTCATGGAAGATGCTCATAAAAATTTCAAACTCAATGGCAGATTCGAAGGAAAATCCGAAAATGGTTGGGTATTGATAGACCTCAATGATATTATTGTGCATATTTTCTTTGAAGATCAGCGAAAATATTACTCATTAGAAGACCTGTGGGAATGTGGAAAAATACTGGTAACTATTCAATAAAAGAGATCCCCGCTTTGATCAAAGCGGGGAGTTTTTCTCATGCCAGCACAGCTAAAATTTCTGCACTATGCTCCGATGGTTTTACATTCTTGAATACTTTTTCAATCACACCCTGGGGGTTGATCAAATAGGTGGTGCGAAAAACCCCATCATATTCTTTGCCGGCCATCTTTTTCCTTCCCCAAACACCATATAACTCGCATACTTTGTGTTCAATATCTGCCAGCAATGGAAACGGCAAATGATATTTTGCTTTGAATTTCGCATGGGATTGAGGAGAATCAGGGCTGACACCTATTATGGTGACACCCGCTTTTTCATAGGCACTGTAATCATCACGAAAATTACATGCTTCTGCCGTGCAGCCAGGTGTATCATCCTTTGGGTAAAAGTACAGCACAACCCATTTACCCCGATGATCGCTTAGCCTTCTTTCGACTCCTGCCTCATCTTGAAGAATAAAATCGG
>JBDKSY010000106.1:0-3473 GCA_039680395.1 Anaerolineaceae bacterium
GGCTTACACCTGAGTTTGCCCAAACAATCAGACAATCTGCAGTAACACCTGAAGCAAAGTTCGTTGTTGAGGTACTGGATAAAATGCAGCCTTTTATTGACTCGGGAAACTGGTATTTCTGGGATCCTTTGGCTGCAGCCATTATGCTTGATTCTTCATTGGCAACTTTTCAACCAACCCGCATCGAAGTAGTCGAAGCTTCGGGCTCACATCAAGGTGCTACCATCCTTTCATCTGATTTTCCTGAGATTCAGGTTGCCATAACAGCCAAAAGTGATGTTTTCATCGAAGAGTTCATTGAAACGATTAACAACCCATAAAATTGAACATCCATGCTTCCCAGTTCTAAAAACCAGGAAGCATGGGCATTTGTCATTTTGCCCAGGCAAGTCTATAAGCATTCTCCATTATCACAATAACCATTGGCGTTACTGTCGGTATATCTATGACAGCGTCCTGGGTACGAACAACCTTTCTGGCAGCGAATAACACATGAAGATTGTGTGGGAATCACCTGTGTGGAGACAGCAATTGGTTCTTCAGTTATTGATGTCGTAGTGACCACACCTTGCGTAGGTGTAGATTCAGCAGTGGTTCCTGTAGCTGGTTGAAGGCTTTGCGTTGTAGAAGTTCTATCTACTGCATCCTTTTCGCTTTCAACAGACTCGATGCTTTCAGCTTCAACGAAGGATAGTCCATCCGCTGCTCTTGTAAGGGCAAATACGGAAGCTGCACCAACAATTCCCATCATTCTCAAAAAGGCTCGCCGATCGTACGCTTCCTGCTTTACGAAAACAGGTTGAAGGGAATTCTTCACGAGAATCTGCCTGGATTGAGAAGCTGAAAATATTTTACGGCTTACTGCAACGATCCACTTCCCATGGGCAGCCAGCTTGATGACAAGGATGGCAAGCGTCGTGATTGATACAACAATGTGCACAGTCAACCAGGTTGAGTAATTATTCAGGTTCACCTGTAACCAAGTAGACATGATGATACCAGTAAAAACAATACCGATTAATCCAAACAGTAACCCACCGTCCAGCAGTACATACCAATGTGATCTGTTGGAAGGTTTTAACACATGCGCAGAGAAAGTGGTTTTGACCCATTTCCAATGCATAAACATATGAACAAGTGCAAAAATGCCAATAATTAGTCCAAGCCATTGATGGAACCATAACCCCGTGAGATCCAGCCAGAAAGCAACTACGAAACCAGTAAACAATAATGCATCAATTTTCCAATATGTTGCCTGTTTATTTTTCACAATCCAATACCGCCTTTACTAATAGATGTTCCACACTTATTTTTCTTTCGGATTCTCTACGTGGAATTTCTCTAATTTTAGAAATAATGGCTGTGGATTAACCAAAAATTAATTGTGAAATTGTTGAGAATATTTTGTTCTCAAATCTTGACAGACGATAAAATTGCAGTAGAATCATATTCAGTATTATGAATATGATTGATGAAAAAAGCCAACTGTTCCAAACATATCAAGTGCAGGTTCAGTTTTACAAGTTACTTGCCCACCCTGCGCGGCTTGCGATCCTGGAAACTCTTCGAAGTGGAGAAGAGTGCGTTTGTCATATGGAAGCTACATTAGGATATAGACAGGCTTATCTTTCTCAACAGCTTGCTCTTCTCCGTGAGGCTGGCATCATCCAGGATCGAAGAGACGGATGGAACATTTTTTACCGGGTGATAAAACCAGAGATATTTCAGATTCTCGACGCAGTAAATGAGCTGGAAGGACAACAGGTGCAAAAGATGGTGCACCGCCAGTCTTCCCCTGATTGTCCCTGTCCAAAATGCTCGGATAATCGCTGAATATTACTTGAATTTCTTATTCAAAATCTACTTTATGAAGTGAGAGGATTGTCGAAAATGCTCAACATAAAAATATTAGGAAGAGGTTGCGCAAATTGCAAACGTCTTGAAGCACTAACCCAGAAAGTCGTTGAAGACCTGGAGCTCGAAGCCACCCTTGAAAAAGTCACCGATATGGCTGAAATCATGAAATTCCCGATCATTTCCACCCCCGGATTGGTGATCAATGACAAGGTTGTTTCATCGGGTCGCATTCCCACGGAAGCAGAAATTGCCACCTGGTTGAAAGAAGGATAATTTGACAAGGCAGCAATAAAATGCTGCCTCTTTTCACACCAAATAACATTCAACTTTTTGCATATCCTTTTGGAAGGTTTTATGGAATCAATTATTCAATATTTAGGCTCACTATTATGGTCAGGTTGGACGGGATTACTAGATTACCTGGCAGCTCATGTCTTGCTTTGCCTGGTGCCAGCTTTCGTCATTGCAGGCTATATGAGTTCAATGATCCCCAAGGAAGCAATCACACGTTACCTCGGCCCAAAAGCCTCCAAATGGATCAGCTACCCGGCCTCTGCATTTGGCGGATTTATCCTCGCAGTGTGTTCCTGCACCATCCTTCCCCTCTTCGCAGGTATTTGGAAGCGTGGCGCAGGGCTGGGACCTGCAGTTACATTTCTTTTTATCGGTCCTGCGATTAATATTTTGGCGATTACTTACACAGGCGCTGCCATCGGTTTTGATATTGCCGCTTCACGTTTGATACTCTCTCTCCTGTTCGGAATTGCCATAGGGTTGATCATGGCATGGATTTTCCGAAAAGAGGAAAACCAGAGAATGGTTGAAATGACAGCCAACGGGGTTTTTGACCAAACAGCAAAGGTAAACCCTGCGATATGGGTGATTTTTGTTCTGTTGTTTGCAACCCTTATTGTAGGCACTCTTCAGGTTGGCTTTCTCACCGATCCTATTGCGACTCTTCAACTCCCCTTTTCACCGGACTCGTCCTTTGCCAATACTCTCAACTCCATGAACCTCACCTTCCAGGGAGCGCTATTGATCGTCATGCTGCTGATCATCGCCCTCACTGCCTGGAGAGGATTTGAGAAAATTGATCAGGGATTTACCCCCTGGACGTATGCTGCAATCGGTTTCATCGCACTGACCATATTATTTGCAGCCCCTAAAGAAGAAATTGGTTCATTTGTTTTGAGTATTAATGGTCGCTTTTTTGGTGAAATTATTCTGCTTGGAGCGATCGGAATTGTTTCGAGTCATGCCTTCTCAAAAGAAGAGCTTGGCGGGTGGATTTGGGAAACCTGGAAATTCGTCAAGCAGATTTTTCCCCTCTTGATCGTTGGTGTATTTGCTGCCAGTATACTAAAAGTGATCATTCCCGAAACCTGGGTACGCACCGTAGCCGGGCAGAATACTATTTGGGCTAACCTGATTGGAGTTCTTTTCGGTGTATTTATGTACTTCCCTACATTGGTTGAAGTGCCAATCGCAAAAATGTTCCTCGACCTTGGCATGGCGCGTGGACCTCTGCTGGCATATTTGCTTGCAGACCCAGAGCTATCTCTTCAATCTATCCTTGTTCTGAATGGAGTGATGGGAAAGAAAAAGACAGCCATTTA
>JBDKSY010000107.1:0-4404 GCA_039680395.1 Anaerolineaceae bacterium
TGAATTTATTGCCAGAGATTCCATCACAGGGTTCTTTGGGTTCAAGCGGAGATTTATGTATGTTAAGCCAGCTTGCTCTGGTTTTTACTACCGATGAAAAAGATCTGGATGAGCAATCGGGCTGGGCGAACTGGGAAGGAAAAAGATTAACTGGAAAAGCAGCAATGGCAGCGACTGGCTTGCCGAGAATAATTCTTGGTCCAAAAGAAGGCCTTGCTCTGACCAATGGTGCATCTTTCAGTGCTGCTCTGGCTGGTTTGATAGTAAATGACGCAGAATATCTTCTGAAATGTGCCATTGCCGCTATGGCAATGACCACCGAAGCAGTGTTAGGCTGCACCGATGCTTTTGATGTCAGGTTACAGCAGGTTCGACATCACGAAGGGCAGCAGTATATTGCAAATGCGTTATTAGAAATGATGAAGGGTTCTACTTTTATAAATACCAGTGGACGAGTGCAGGATGCATATTCTATTCGATGTGCACCTCAAGTGATTGGACCTGTATATGAGTTGCTGGAATATGTAAAACCGCAGATTGAAAAAGAAATCAATGCCGCTACTGATAATCCATTGATCTTTGAAAATGGTGTCAGTCTGTCTGGTGGTAATTTCCACGGTGAAATCATCGGAATGGCAATGGACTTCCTATCCATCGCATTATCCGAAATGGGTGCAATTGCTGAACGTAGAATTTACCGGTTACTGGATAGTTCGATGAATTCTGGGTTACCTGCCATGCTGGTTGATAGCCCTGAGGATGCAGGATTGAACAGCGGATATATGATGCCACACTACACCGCAGCAGCACTCGTTTTGGAAAACCAGACGCTTGCGCATCCTGATAGTGTGCATTCATTACCAACATCGGCTGGTCAGGAAGACCATAATGCAAATGCATGGACAGCAGCCATCCATACCAGAACCATTTTAGAAAACGTTCGTACGATAATTGGTATTGAAATGCTTTGTGCTGCGAAAGCTGTTAACCTGCAGCAACAAAAGCATCCAGAAATGGAAATGGGGGATGGAACAAAGAGGATCCATGAACAAATTCGGGCTTTAGTACCAGCAACTACGGGTGATCAATGGTGGAAACCAGATATTGAGAAAATAAAGCAAGCATTAACAGAAAGAGAGATCGTTTTACCTGGAATCTCTGCAGTATAATAATCCGATACAAATTATCCAAAATAGTGTGACAGTTATGATGAATCGACGAGAATTTTTACAAAAAATGATGTTGGGTGCTGGGGCAATAATTCTGCATCCTGTGTTGACATCTCCTACATTTCAAAATGAATGGCCAACAGGAGTTTTATTAGGTAGAAATTGTATGGGTGGGATGATCAATATTCGTAAACGCCCCAGTGCTGAAAGCGAAGTGGTTAAAACAATCTATGAGGATACCATTTTAGACTGGAATCGAGAGGTAATTGGTGAAGCTCCTGCTGGTAGAAGCAGTAGAAGATGGGTAGAAACACCTGAAGGGTACATTTTTGCTCCAAGCTTCCAACCTGTAAAGAATATTCCGAATGTTGTTTTAGCAGAATTACCACAGACCACAGAAGGATCTGGCATGTGGGCAGAGGTGACAATTCCATATGTTGACCTCTTTCTTGCGAATCCACCTGCACGGTCACCCTGGTTACAAGAAATTACAATGCCAAGATTGTATTACAGCCAGGTAGTATGGATAGATGAGATCACCACACATTCCAGTGGTCAGGTACTCTATCGGGTCAATGAGAAATATGGCACTTATGGCGATGTTTTTTATGCAGCAGGAGAAGCTTTCCGGCCAATTACTGAAGAGGAGATCAGCCCGATCAGCCCTGATGTTGAGGAGAAGAAAGTTGTAGTCAATTTGTCACAGCAGACACTTTCGTGTTTTGAAGGAAGTCGTGAAGTATATTTCTGTACTGTATCTACAGGTGCTATTTACAATTCTGCTGGTGAGAGAGTTGAAGAGTGGGGTACTCCTGTGGGTCAACATCCAATATGGAGAAAATTGATATCCCTTCATATGAGTGGTGGTGAATCTGGTGCAGGTTGGGATACGGTTGGCGTACCCTGGACAAGCCTGTTTGTAGGGTCTGGAGTATCCTTGCATTCTACCTTCTGGCACAATGGATATGGTGAAAAATTATCTCACGGCTGTGTAAATATGCGCCCTGATGATGCCAAGTGGGTATTCCGGTGGGTGGATCCAGTAGTTTCTTATGGCACTGGTGAAATAACTGTGTCAATGCCCGGTGGAACGACAGTAGAGGTCGTAGAAATTTAATTAAGGAAAAAATTGTATGCATGTGACCATTGGACTCTCATTGCTGGCAGGTTTGGCGTCTTTTCTAACCCCATGCGTACTTTCTCTTGTACCTGCATACATCGGCTACCTGGGTGGACAAGCTGCAACGCTTAAGGAAAATAAGAACACTCTGCGAACGTTTATTCATGGGCTGGTTTTTGTTGCTGGTTTTAGCGTAGTTTTTATTTTATTTGGAATTGCAGCTGCCTTTTTAGGTGGATTATTACGAGATATCAGGATATGGTTGACAAGAATTGGGGGAATTATTGTCATTTTATTTGGTTTACACATGACTGGTTTGTTGCGCCTCAAATTTTTAGAATATGAAGCAAGGTTGCAAACCAGCAACAAAAGAGAGCTGGGATTATTATCTTCATTCATTATGGGGATATCTTTTTCAGCAGGCTGGTCACCTTGTATAGGACCGGTTTTGGGAGCAATATTAACCCTTGCTCTTCAAGAAGGCTCGATCCTAAATGGTTTCATCTACTTAAGTGCATATTCATTAGGAATGGCAATTCCATTTCTTATTGCTGCAGTAGCTATTGGATGGGTCTCGAAGTTGCTGCAACGCTATGGAAAATTTATGCACATAATTGAGATCATCATGGGTGTGTTTCTAATTATCCTGGGATTATTGTTATTTTTCGGGGTTTATGAACGTATGGCCAGATTTGGCACGCTGATAAATCTAGGATTGTGAGATAGATGGGTATGTCTGACAAAATTATCACCGTTACACTTTATTTTCGTCCTGACGATCCAGAGACTCAGCGAGTAGAAGATGAATTGGCATCAATTCAAAAACTGATACCTCACCGGTTAGTGAAAATTAATATTGAAGAAGATGAAATCATTAAGAACCGGTATATTAATTTTTGCCCTGCAGTTGAAGTTGGACCATACCTTGTGAAATCCCCTATTTCGAAGACTGATCTGGTGGCTACGTTAGGTGCAACCAATGATCGCCTGCAACAGTTGAATTCACTGGATGATAAGAAACATAATCAGAGAATCGAAAAAGGGACAAAGCTCAGCAAGATGGATACATTCTCTTATTGGTTCAGTAAATGGTATATGATCTTCTTCAACCTGTTAGTCCTTCTTTATGTTGGAATACCATTTCTGGCTCCCGTGTTTTCAAAAATTGGATGGACAGGTGGTGCAAAAGTAATTTATGCCGTGTATAAACCATTTTGCCACCAATTGGCTTATCGGTCCTGGTTTTTATTTGGTGAACAGGCTTATTACCCACGGGCTTTAGCAGAAATCCCTGGCGTAGCCACTTATGAACAGGTGACTGGAAATGATAGTAAAGACCTTAATGCAGCCAGAGCAGTTAATGGCAATGAAAAAATGGGATATAAAGTAGCTCTCTGTGAGCGTGACATTGCTCTTTATGGGTCTATCGTATTATTTGGCATCATATTTATGCTGACCGGACGCAAAATGAAAGCAATACCCTGGTATATTTGGGTTTTTCTCGGTATTCTACCCATCGGATTAGACGGAGGTTCTCAATTACCAGGATTGACTGATTTCAACCTCCCTGTGTGGTTAATAAGAGAAAGTACGCCTTTTTTGCGTACACTGACTGGCGGAATGTTTGGATTTTTGACCGCATGGTATTTATACCCGATGATCGAGGATAGCATGCGCGATACCAGAGTAATCCTTTCCAAAAAGATTGCTTCCATAAAACAACGCCAGCAAGGGAAAGTGAATTAAGATGGGATTTATTTCTTCGAATGGACTGGAATATTTCCAATTCGAAAATTTGGCAAAATTTCCTATCGTACACGGCATATTCAGTCGAAAAGGGGGTGTTAGCCCTGAACCGTGGAATAGCCTCAATCTGGGTGGAACCGTTGGGGATATGCGTAGTAACGTTATAGAAAACAGGAAACGAATATTTGATGGAATTGGACGTGAGGTTTCCAGTCATTTCGATGTGTGGCAAGTACATGGTACTGAAATCTTGATCCCATTGCAGCCCCGTGGATATAACGAACCTCATTTACGTGCAGATGGAATTTTGACCGATAAAGCCGAAATAACATTACTTATGAGATTTGCTGATTGCGTTCCAATCATGCT
>JBDKSY010000108.1:0-1517 GCA_039680395.1 Anaerolineaceae bacterium
CGTCCATCCATGCAGGTAGCCAGAGTTCCATATGAACTATGTTCTTTGGGGTATAAGCCAGCCAATAATTCAGCGTCTCCGCTACCTGTTGTCTTGAGCAAATCTCCAGAATCGGTAAACCAGTAATTCGTTGAGCTATATAGAGGTGCCACAATGTTCGGAGTAGAGATGACCGGGCTGCTGGTATCCAGCCAGTACATGGAATAATCGAGGGGATCGTAATCATAAGGTCGTTCCCAATTACGGAAGAATCCGATCCCGCATTGGCTCATGATGGGTGCGATCTTTCCATTGGCGATCCTATCAAGGTGCCATAATTCGATAATGACTCCTGCGCCTTCATTGATACGATCTATCACCCCTTCAAACATTTCACCGCTAAAGCTGGTGCGGACTTCCACCGATATGATGACCAGATCCCACTTTATCGGCGAATAGATCTGCTCCTGGAAATCACCCAGGGCATCTCCCACATTGGTCACATGCTTAAGGCTCATGGAATCTGTAGCCTGGCTGACCCAGGGTTGCAAGTCGTAGTATCCGCGGATATCTTCAAAGATCAGGATGTTTGCATTTTTGATCTTCTCATCCATATCCACTGGGGCTTCTACGGTCGCGGGTACCACAATAGTAGGAACAACGGCTGCCGGTTGAGTATAGGTTGGGTATGGCGTGTACGTAGCTGCCAGGGTTGCAGTCGGTGGAGGTTGAGTAGGCTCCTGGGCATTTTCAGTTGCTTTGGCTGCCACTTCTGTCTCGCGTGCAGAAAGAGCAGCTTCTGTTTTACTGATATCCTTTTTTGGTTCCTCGGTTGAAGTTCCCCCTGGTAAATTACAGGCAAGTGAAACAATGAATAAGACCACTACACAAAAGATCAAGGCGTGACGCTTCTTCATTTCGTCCTCCGTGCCAGAATGATGAAATTATTATAGCAAAATTAATATTCGGCTCATATAGGAAAATGAAAGTGCATATGGTAAATTGGTGCGAAAAATTCTTTTTGAATAGTGTTTATGTACAAAACACCCGCTCTTCAAAGAAGAACGGGTGAATGATGGATTGATCAATGATAATTCTCTTATTTCCAGGCAGCGCGCAACCGCTGATAGGTTTCTTCGAGCGCTTCGGGCAGTACACGCACTTCACCTAGAGCACTCATAAAATTCGTATCTCCTACCCAGCGTGGCACAATATGAAAATGAAAATGCCCGGGCACACCTGCACCAGCAGCAGAGCCCAGGTTCGCACCAATGTTGAACCCTTCAGGATGATAGACCTCTTCAAGCACGGCTTCAGCTTTTGCCAGTAAAGCGATAATTTCATTCCGCACTTCTTCAACCAGTGCGGGGAGAGTTGACACGTGTGCGTCTGGAACGACCATGATGTGTCCACTGGCATAAGGATAACGATTGATGATGACAAAAGCATGGCTACCGTGATAGATCACAAGGTTTTGAGGATCATCCGGATTGGCGACTGCTTCGCAGAAAAAGCAATTATGATTTTGGGCTGGCTGT
>JBDKSY010000109.1:0-5424 GCA_039680395.1 Anaerolineaceae bacterium
GGTTACAGGTTCGAATATCAAATTCTTCCTGTAAAATGAAAAATTAAATGCCCGGTTTGTTTGACAAAAGGTGTTTGGTGTAGTAAACTTTTTGCCGCATGGCGAGGTAGCTCAGTGGCCAGAGCAGGGGACTCATAAGCCCTTGGTCGTGGGTCCGACTCCCACCCTCGCCACTCTTTATTTAAGAATGGCGTTGTGTGGGTCCGATTACCATCAGCCCACAAGAGGTGCTTCGCAAGGTACACGTGTCCCACCCTCGCCACTATTTATTTAAGAATGGCGTTGTTTGGGTAAAACCACCCTCGCCACTCTTTATTTAAGAATGACGTTGTGTTCCCCCTCCAGCCTGCGGCGCCCTCTCCATTTTTGGTTTTTAAAAATGGAGAGAGAATTCTTTGGTGTCTTTTGTGGCAGTCATTTTTCTTCGGGTTTAGCGAAGGGGATGTCATCTTGAATTAACAACCCATTCGTTTGCCCCCTTCGCTAAACCCCTACGAATGATTGTCACTGAGAGCTAATCGAAACAGTCTTGGCTACCAGATTTCCGAAATATTTATTATTTTCACAAGTCTGTTATTCACCAATTGTTAGTTCTCGTAAAAATACCAATATTTTGATCAATTCATCCATCAAGTTTCTGTATAATTTATAAAGATTAAATAAATAATAATTTCCTTTTAGACAATGAGCTGGGTCAGATGCCGTGTATCTCTGAATGTATTATTAATAAGCGAAGACAAAAACAGGTTTAAATCGCAATACAAAACAAAAACAGCTGAAGCTGGATAGGATATAGTACTGATAAGCATAAATTAAGAAGTCTGCAGAAAAGTTTAGATTTGGTATACCATAAAAAGAAGATAGTCGCTGAAGACCAGTTTATGGCTAAATAAACGAGGATAAATCATCTCTGCATCAAATTGTTAAAATATCAATTGCTTTTAACGATAATGTCAGGAAGAGAACGACTTTCACTTTAGATGGTTCTCTTGGGCGATTTGAAGCAGGTATAATTATTGAAGTTCCATTAATTGATGAACATCTGGAACTTGCCGCTACTATTAGTTATTATGCGGATAGTTTTTATAATGGAGGATTACATACATCAAATATTGAAAGTCAAATCAGTAGCGGACTGCACTTGGTCAAAGCTAAAGATGTTACATTCCATGAACTTTATTTTAATCCTAGTGATGGAAAATTAAAACCCAAATTTGCCGCTAGTGAAAAGGAAGTTATAGAAAGGGGATTAAAAATAAATTATGATAGAACGAAATCCTGGTATCTCCGGATTGAAATCAGTTGTTTGGGGTGAAGGTACAAGATATCTGCGTAATCCTGATATCTCAGAATTGAAACCAGTTGCTTGGGATGAAGGTACAAGATATCTGCTTATCCCGAAAGAAGAAGCGCCGAATGTCGAAGACCAAAGGTCAATTTATTATCAATATGATTTGGCGAATGATATTTTGTATGAGCCGCAAATTATTCAGCTTTGGATGAAATGGATGCATTGGGAACCATTCGAGGGCGAATTACCCAAACCTGATATCGAGAAGGGGGATTGGGAAGAAGATAAGCATCCAAGGGGAATAGGAAGGTAATTAGCTCGTACTGTCATAATAAATTTCGTTGAGAGGTTTTTATGTCTTTTCTTATCTTACCTGAATGGATCATTGTTCGTGCCGGTGCACCTCCGCTGCAGCATTGGGGAGTGCGCGTTGTGGATGATGTGATTGATGACGTTGCTCCTGCTTATGTTCTGATGGACCGTTATCCAAAAGATGAGACCTTTATGGCACCAGGAGAAATTCTTTCTCCCGGGTTTGTAAATACCCACAGCCATTTGTATGGTGTTCTGGCACATGGCATCCCCATGACCAAAGCTCCTTCTGATTTTTGGGCTTTTCTGGAAGAATTTTGGTGGCCATTGGTAGAAAATGCACTGGATCCTTCCATGATCAATGCTGCCACCGACCTGCGCTGCGCTGATATGCTGAAAAGCGGGGTGACCTCTTTTTACGACTGCACTGAAGCACCCAATGCCTTACCGGGCTGCCTGTTCGCTCAGGCGGAGGTGGTGAAAAAATGGGGCATGAGGGCAATCCTTTCTTTTGAAGCTACAGAGCGCATGAGCAAGGAAAATGGGCTGCTGGGATTGAAAGAGAACGCTGATTTTACCGATGCCTGCAAAAAGGAAAATGGGTTGGTGCAAGGATTGATCTGCCACCATACTACTTTTACCTGCTCGGAAGAATTCATCTTGAAAGCGTTCGCCCTGGCTCAAGAGCGAGGTGTATTACTGCACGCGCATGTCTCTGAAGGTACATACGAACCTGAATATATGCTCAGAACGCAGGGCATGCGAACCATTGAGTATTACAACAAATTGGGGATTGCTGGCAATGGATTCCTGGCATCACAATGTGTGCAGTTAAGCCCGGAAGAGGTGGAGATCATTGCCAATAAGGGTGTTCATGCATGCCATATGCCTTTATCGAATTGTGAAGTAGGGGGAGGGATTGCCCCCATTCCAGAATTGATCAAGGCAAAAGCAACCGTAGGACTTGGTACAGATGGATATATTGATGATTTCTTTGAAGTGATGCGGGGCGCTTTCTTAATTCACAAGGCTCATCAGCAGAATCCTCAGGTGATGCCCGCCAATCTGGTGTGGTATATGGCAACGGAAGGTGGGGCAAAAGTCTTGAACCTGGAAAAGGTTGGCAGGATTGAGAAAGGTTGGAAAGCCGACCTGCAGCTCATCAAGGGTGATGTGCCTACCCCAATTGAAGCGCATAATTTATATGATCAAATGCTGCTCTATCGTGGCGCAAAAGATGTGAGAGCAGTCTGGGTGAATGGACAATTGAAGGTCAGTAATGGTGAGGTTTCAGGTGCAGATTGGGATGCTTTGAAAGCTCATACCCATGAAGCCGCCTGCTGTTTGTGGGCAAAAGCACGCTAAATCATCAGTATAATTTAGCAAGATATTTTGTTTGAAAATTTATTTTTAAGAAGGTTATGCCATGCCGCATGAAGATCGGATTTTGATTCTCGAAGATGATATGTACGCCCGTGATATGATGGCGCTGCTGTTGCGGCGAGACTGGCGCACCCAGGTGATTGCTGAAATCGGTTCCATGGATCAATTGAAATCTGCCCTGCGTGAATCTCCAATTGACCTGATCTTGATGGATACAGAACACCCGGATCATCTTGAGTGGGTGCGCGATGTAAAAAGAGAACTGGAAGGCATATCGCATAAACCAGGGATCCTTTGTGTGGGAACACGTGCACAGAAGTTACTTACCACCCAGATCATTCAACCCCTTTTCCGCGGATATATTCTCAAGGGAGAGATTGGATATTCGCTTTCCTGGGCGGTCACCCTGGCTGCCAGCGGAACCTGGGTAGCGACTCCTGGCGTGGAATATGCCACTGATAGTAACTGGCTGCCTCCAGAAGGAAGCCCGGTGTTGCTGCAGGGAAAAATGGAAGTGTTTGGTTTGACGCCACAGGAAACTGAAATTGCCAGGTTGGCTATTCTATTCAACCTCCCACGAAGCAATCTGGCACATGAGCTCAACCGCAGCCCCTATACCATCTATGAATATGTTCACAAAGCGTATGAGAAACTCGCTGTACGTGAGATCTATGAACAGGGGATCACACCGGAAGAATACTTTGCAGATGATCCTTTGATGCTCAAGTATTATGGCGAAAAGATCAATCAGTTGTGGACTACATCACGATCTTCCAAGGACCTGGACACGCTGGCATTTCACCTATTGACCATGCCTGAAATTTTATAAAAGCGAAACGAAAAGGTAGGGATTTATGCAAGACGCATTCATCCATAATGGCAGCCAGAAAATTCATTATTACCGGGTTGGTGCGGGAAGCAGAACCCTCATTCTTTTGCATGGTTTTACCGATAATGGATTGTGCTGGCCGCGCCTGGTGGAGAGTTTGAAAGACAGGTTTGACATCATCATGATGGACGGACGCGGGCATGGTTTGAGCGATGCACCCGAAAACGGTTATACCCCTGAACTGCAGGCAGGAGATGTTGTCAGTCTGATCAATCAGCTCCAGGTGGAAAAACCAGTATTGATCGGGCATTCACTGGGGGCAGAAATCGCAGCGGTGACTGCGGTTTTGTATCCTGATATGACGAGCGCGGTGGTATTGGTAGATCCTCCCTGGTTCGATATAGATGTGCGACCGGCCGGAAATGAAATGGAATTACGGATCGAAAATTTGCGCAAAGGTATCGAAGCAAAGCATGCATCCAGTTTTGAGCAATTGATGCTGTTCTGTGCCTTTGAGAATCCTACCTGGGATGAATGTGAACGAGAACCCTGGGCAATCTCCAAAAAACAGGTCAGCTCCAATGCGGCTGCCGGGATCAATGAGCAATGGCCAGATTGGCGCCAGGTGGCTGCAAAGATAACCTGCCCGGTTCTACTGGCGTATGCGGATAATGATAAGGGGGGAATAATCACTCCGGGACTGGCAGCAGAAGCATTGGGATATTGGAAGAACAGCAGGGTTGTGCATTTCGCGAATGCAGGCCATAGCATTCACCGGGAGCAGTTTGGTCCATTCCTGACTTCAGTGATCTGGTTTTTGCGAAATATCTGGATGATGTAACACCTTGATGAACGTGTGAAGATATGGCTAACAATTTGTATGAATATTTGAAACCAAAAATGTGACTAGATGTTTATCTGCGTTGGGCAAAATAAAGGTTTTATAAAAATTAGAGATAATTTTTTACTTGATTACATCCCCCAAAAATTAAAAAATAAAAATTTATTCAGCCAGAAATCTTAGAAATTCTTGGTTTTTTCCTTCATTTGCTGACCAACGTTCAATCTCATTCAGGTCAACAGATGAATTATCTCGTATAAGGATTGCCTGGCGAAGACATTGCTCATCTCCCCAATGATAAAAGGCTGCCAAGCGATCCTTGACGCAATCCGTTGGGGATAAAATTAAAAGTTTTCCAGTTGCCAGATCTATACTTTCAATCCATTTTACAGGTTCAACACCAACAGTAAGTGGTCCGGGTGGAAATTCAATAAAGAAATCTGAATCCGAGGGTTTAAAAAAACCTTCCGGTTTCATAAAATCCTATCCTAGACATTGCTACAATAATACGCTTATGAGGTATTGATTATATGTTTACCAGATCAAGATCATACGACGTGTATTTATCCTTGCAATAATACGCAGTAGCAGTTCCACCTGAAAGAACAACTTTTATCCCTTCTGATAACAAATGTGTTTGAACAAAAGCAGCGATTTCTATTTGGCTCATTTGAGAAATCTGTTTCATAATGGTTTATTTCTTTTCCTGGGTCTTCTACGATTGTATTTTAGTTTCTCGATCATCTCTGGCGGATAGGAAGAAAATGC
>JBDKSY010000110.1:0-2770 GCA_039680395.1 Anaerolineaceae bacterium
TGAACAGCCGGGAAGGTGCTGAAAAATTAACTGCCATCAATGTCTCCAGCACGCGCACGCTGATGCAAGCCGCGCTGGAACAGGGGGTAAAACGTATGGTGTACACCAGCTCGGTGGCAGCTCTGGGAGTGCCCGAGCAAGGTCCTGTGCATGGCGCATCACCAACATTATTGGATGAAACTCATACCTGGAACTTCATCCCAGACCACTGGCAATATGGTTACTCAAAATATTTGGCTGAAATGGAAGTGCAGTACGCCGTCAGCCAGGGGCTGGGTGCGGTCATTGTCAATCCGTCTGTGGTATTTGGGGCAGGGAACATCAACCGGACAACGAATTCTCCAGTAGCACTGATCGCTAACCGGAGATTACCGGTTACTGTTCCTTCCGGAATGAATATTGTACATATCCAAGATGTAGTGATGGGGCATCTGGCAGCCTGGCAAAAAGGGAAAACCGGTGAACGGTACATCCTCGGAGCACATAACATTGATCTGGCTGCTTTATTAAAAGAAATTGCCCGACTTACAGGTGGGCGAACACCAGGATTGACAATACCAGTTCCGTTGGCACGCAGCCTGGCCAGTATGGCCGAAGCAGCACAAAAAATCATACCATTTCCCCTTGATACCAACCTGCTGCACCTTGCTGGATATTATTTTTATTACGATACCAGCAAAGCCAGGTGCGACCTCGAATTACCAGTGCCATTATCCCTGGAAGCTGCGATTGTGGATTCTTATCATTGGTTTCAAAAAATGGGGACAGTGCGTTCTTGATCTTTGTCGGCTGCTCTTCTGGGAGCTGCATCCGCTGTTTTTTGACGTTTGTATAAATAAAGCGCCTGATCAGCAAAGTTGATCAGGCCTTCGCCATTCAAAGCCTGTTCAGGGTATACCGCAATACCAAAGGAGGCGGTAAATTGCGAAATTCGGTTATCTGGCAGATCAAAAGGAAATTGGGCGATCAACATTTCAAGACGGTTGACAATTTGCTTGGCATTCTCAAGATCACTTTCAGGTAAGATAATTTCAAATTCATCTCCACCCGTTCGAGCAATAAAATCGGTATCACGTACAGCAGCCTGCATGCACACAGTAAATTGGATCAGAAAATTATCTCCAGTGGGATGGCCATATGTATCATTGATCAACTTGAAATTATCAACATCCACCGCTATTAATGCAAAAGTATGGTCGTACCTGGCAGAACGTAAGATCTCATCGTGGAGACGCTTTCCAAAAGCTCGCCGGTTGGCAATACCCGTTAAAGCATCTGTCAATGCCTGGTTTTCAATGACATGATGCAGCCTGGCGTTTTCAATTGCTATTGCTGCCTGATCACCGAGTAAACGTAATAGCCTGAGTTCTTCCTCATTTGTATTGTGGGCTGTTTTATATGCAAGGTTCATGACTCCTACTACCTTGCCCTTGCTAATAAGAGGAATACCCACAATGCCACCTTTCCATTTGGGTTTGATATCGATAAATAACGGATCCGTTGCCATGTCATTAACGATCACCGGTTGTCCAGTTCGTGCGACACGATACGTTATGCCGTCACTGCGCGGATTCGCAAATGGTTTATCAGATTTTCTTTTTGCCCAACGGGCAACACCAAAAGTGAGCACATCTGCTTCATATAAAAAGATATGTGCATCATTTGCTTTAGGGAATAGCGACATAATGCTTTCAAGAACGGAATCAATGACATCCTTAAGATCCAGCGAGGCATTCACTTTCAGGCTGGTTTGATAAAGCACTTCCAACTGGTTGTTTTGCTTTTTAAGGTTTTGAACAAGCTCAGCATTGTCGAATGCAGTCGCAGATTGCCGGGCAATGAAACTGGCCACCAATTTTTCAAACTCACTTACATGTGCTTTGGGATCACGAAATCCCATTAGAAAGATGCCAAGCATCCGGTCTTTGCTGGAAATTGCCGTGATTAATATTTTACTGATCCACAATTTCTCAAAAGCCAGGCGTGCCTGACTGCGCGGTGGTAATTCTTTGGTATAGATGAGTAGAGGGTCACTCGCAATATGAAAACTGGTAATACTTACCAGGTCAGAAAGTACAACGGAATTGATGCAATTCTCAACCTCAGCATTGCTGTGGATACTATACTCCTGGGTATCGGCGCGACTTTGTGCAAATACACAAAGATCATTATTCACCAGAGAGTTAATGTGGTTGAGTACGGTTATGGCAATACTCTCTCCATCCAGACAACTGGCAATCAAACGATTTACGCGATTCAACTGCTTAAACAGATCTCGAGTATCTTGATAAGCAGCCAGACGGTTATCATTTTCCTGAACATCTGGGATTGCTGGAATAGTATCCTCTCCTTATACTTGACTTTCCTGCAACAATACTCTTTTAAATATCAGTGTATTCTACTGGTTGATAATTGTTTACAAAGATTTTACGAGATTAACTTTTCGTTCGTACTTCCTTTTTTGCAAGGTCTTCAGAAATATGTTTACTATTTTGCAAGGTTTTACCTGCCTGCAACCACCCTGCGAGGTAAAAGGTTTTTTAATCGGTCATTGAGAATTTTTGCCAACCCCAGGTATCTTCCTTTTTCATCCATTGTCAACACTAATTGGTGATTGGTAAAAGCGCCCGCTGGCTTTCCGGGAATATCAGAACCCCGTTGCCATGAGGCGACTTGATCACTTGAGATATTATAGCGCGGTGCGTGAAATCTTGACTCAAACCGTGTAAGCCATTCATGCTCTGGGAGGTATCCATCAGGCTTCACTTCT
>JBDKSY010000111.1:0-11017 GCA_039680395.1 Anaerolineaceae bacterium
CTGGCAATGATCTCACCATTTTTAATATAGGTGATGTCATCTGCATTCTTCTCCAGGTCAGAAGTGATATGGGTAGAAAAGAAGATCGAAGTGCCTTCTTTGTCAACAATATCAGTAAATATATTCAGCAATTCATCACGCGACACCGGGTCGAGCCCCGTGGTTGGCTCATCCAGGATCAACAGCTCAGCGTGATGAGAGAGACCAAGAGCCAGTGCGTATTTAATGCTCATCCCTTGCGAAAGCTGCTTGATCTTTTTATCAGGGTCAAGCTCAAAGCGTTCCAGGTAATCTTGATAGATGGCTTCATCCCATGTCTTATAGAACCTTCGATAGACATCCGTTATAGTTCTGATCTTGCTTTGAGAATAATAATTGGCAGCACCAAGGATAAAGGAAATGCGTTGCTTAATTTTAAATTCGTGATCCTTCATCTCCAGGCCAAAGAACTTGATCACTCCGTCATCCGGGTGAACCAAATTGAGGATAGACTTCATGGTAGTAGTCTTCCCGGCTCCATTTCTTCCGATAAATCCCATGATCTTTCCTTGTTCCAGGGAAAAAGAGACATCTTTTAAGTGGAACTTTTCATATCGTTTGTTCAAATTTGTAACTGAAAGAACTTCCATATTGAATCCTTAATAAATAAATGATGTACATGTATCATTGTGTTTGACAAGTTAAGAACAACAGCCATCCTGGCTAAGTCATTCGTCTTTTTCATCTTCCGAAGGTTCAAAACCTGCTTCCAGTATTGCCAGAAAACCCGGTCGTTTTTCAAGCAGAGTGGATGCTTTGACAATCGCCAATCCTTGTTTCAGGTCGCCCAAAACAAGTAATTTATCGCCAACCTGAATGTCGAAATCGCGTCTGGCTTCTGCCGGTATGACAATTTGACCGCGATCACTGACCGTGATCGAACCATAAAAGCGTTTTCCCTTAGGAGGTCTCATTCTATTTATCTCCATGTAAGATATATCTTGTATACAAGATTTATCTTACTATGACTGAAAACTTATGTCAACATCCATGCAGTAAGGCGAACCTATTGTTATAATTGCGGTATTGGGAGGTCAAGAAAAATAAGAAAGGTTGAGTTCCGACTGCTCCCCTTACCGTTTTAAGAAAATCTACTTGAAGGATAAAAGGATGGAAACCCTCACTACTGCTGCAATATCAACCAGGAATTTTATCGGCGAACAAGATAAAGCCATTCAAACAATGGAAATCTGGCTTCAGCGCGCTGCTGAACAGGGATCAGAGCTGGCTTTATTCCCCGAGCTTAACGTCAGCGGGTATATCCCTGCTCCAATCGCAGCCCAGATCGCAGAACCTGTTCCGGGACCCTCTACCGAGAAGATCATCCGGCTGGCGGAGAAATACAAAACGTGCATCGCATTCGGTGTGATCGAAAAAGAACAGGATAAACTGTATTGCACACATGTACTCGTGAATGGAAATGGCATTTTAGGCAGGCAGCGAAAGATCCACGTGCCAGCTCATGAGCGTCCCTTTTGGGGTGCAGGGAATGCCATTGAAATCATGGATATGGGAAAAGCAAAAATTGGCATTGCCATTTGCCGAGATGCTTTCTTCGATGAAATGACTCGCACCTTTTACTTTAAAGGCGCAGATATCGTTTTAATGCCCTTTGGGTATTACAATGTGCCGCGCAGCCAATACCTCAAGGAGACGATTCATGGGATGTCTCTGATCAAATCAGCCTGGGCGAATGGATATTTTGAGCTTGTCTGCAACAACGCAGAAGACCGCCCTGCCAATGCGTATGAACCAAAGGGGATGAAATTTCCTGGGTGGGCGGGGATAATTGATCCCTGGGGCACGGTCTTAGGGTTTATAGACGATGAAGGGAATAGAGAGGCCATGATCGTACGGCAGCTCGATCCGGCTGTACTTACTGACCGCCGCGCTCACCCCAACTTTCTCGCGAACGAATTGCGGCCAGAATTGTATCAATTTAAATGACCTCAGGATGTGATCAAAGACTTATTAGAATTTACACGCAAATAGATGAAAGCACCTCAACTTTTTCTCGTGAGGTGCTTTCTTTATTTAACTTTTAGAACCTGGCAAGATGTGGATCAACCTGTGTTACGGAAGCCAATCCAACACTTCTCCTTTCAGGTTCGTTACCGGGATGATCTGGCATGTATCCACCTGGATCAAAGCCTGGTAATCTATTTGACCTGAGGCTTTCATGGAGAAACCAACCAACAGCCAGGCTCCGTCAGGGCTCCAAACCATGTTGCGGATGTAATCTTCGCTATTCAATTCCAGGAGCGCTTTACGTTGAGAGCCATCTGGTGTGAAGGAAAAAATGGTTTGTGTACCTGCCGCTTCATCAACCCAATTGAATGCCATGCGTTTCCCATCTTTTGAGACAGCTACTTCTGTCGCAAGCTGAGGTACGTTGAATAATGTAGTTGTTTCTCCGTTTTGTGGATCAATGATCTTCAAAACTGGACCATTTTCATCCAGGGTTACATACAAGATACCTTGATCTGGCAGCCATCCCTGTATTAATTTTAAAGGTTCATTAGTATTCAAAAGCTGCGCGCCTGATCCATCCAGATCTGCCAGGTAGATATCAGGGCTCATCCCATTGGGAGTACCTGTGAAACCAATCTGCTGCCCATCTGGCGACCAGAATAACCGGACTACGCCTGAATTTGGTTCTACACCTGCGAGCGGTTCATTGATGCCTGTATCAAAGGCATACACAAACAGCTTACCCTCTCCATTTGCATAGACCATCTTTTTCCCATCCGGCGAGATGGATGCTTCAGCGCCATCGTCCACCAGCGGCTTGATTTCCGTGCCATCCAGACGCACCAGCGAGAGGTGGTTGGTTGAGGTTCCCTCATCAAACAGCTCAGTAAGAACTGTGCCATTAATCTCATCCGGGATAGACAGAGGATCAACCAGAGAAGCATTCCACACATCCTCGGTCAGGCATATTGACTGTTCGATGTTTGCATCTGGGGTTGTTGAGGATGTAGCGACAGGCGTCCATTCCACAATCCAGGGACCTTCAACACGGGTTGTGTACATCGAAACGGTCAAGGTGATGGAACCTTCAGGTAATCCGCCATCGTAATTCATGCTCGACCAGAAAGTCTGCACTGCTTCGTTTTCGTTACCATCTTCGCTACTGCCTCCACTGAAGATGGGATGTTCCATGTCCCAAATGGATGCGTTCAAAATGCCGTCTTTTGACTCCATATTGACGGTCAGACTGGCGTTTCCTCCCATTTCGTTTACTTCTATGGATCGGATATGCAGAATATGCCCGTCGATTTCCAGATCCTGGTTTACTTCATACACCTGGTTTGGTTGATGATCTGAACCGGGGTCAAAGGTAATGCTGGTTGAAGTAGTAAATCCTGCTTTTATTGAGCTGATCACCAACTGGGCTGAGCCTGCCGTGACCACACTGGAGGTTTTATAGCCAAACGCGGCACTCATGGGATCCCCCTCGTTCGGATCAATTGCATCCGAGGATGGCTCAAAGGCAATCTTCTGCCCGGCGGCATCAAAGATGGTCACATCTTCTTTGCTGATGGCAACCCAGGCTATGTTGGGGGTATCCTGCCAATCTGTACGTATCTGAACCAACTGGCCATCTGCTATTGGAATGACACTTTCCAGACCCACATCAATGCCATGATTTGTAACGGTATCGGTATTTGCTACCTCCGGATCAGAAGCGGGTGTGGTTTGAACACCTACCGGGTAGACAGTCATTTCTGGTGGAGCAGGGATGAAGGAAAGGGATATTTCCCAATTCTCTGGTCCTGTTCCAATAGGAAGTGGATTCAAGCAAGGTAGATGCAATGTTGCTTGATCAATATTTGCAGGGATTGCAGGGTAAGTATATTGCACCCTGTAGCCAGATTCCCAGGTGGAATCGGTTAACCCTCCGGGAATCTGATAGATAGTTCCATCCGGCAGGTGCAATTCTGCTGCATCGAAACAAATTTCGGAAATGTCACCATTGGTTGAGATTGTGCCATCAGTGAATGGTCCTTCGACACTATACGTGATGACGGTATGCTCTTGATCGAGTACGGCATTTTCAACTGTAATGGTATACCCATCGCGGGTATCAGAAACGGGTTCTGCCAGGATACGCAGTGTTGAATTCTGATTGAACAACCCGATGCCTGGGATGAACCCCAATATTTTCCGTGTGGCTGAAGCCACCCCCGGGATGGTGAAAAATGATGCAGCAACCGTGACCGCTGTCAGAACAATGGCCAGGGCAAATTTTCTTTTTGGTTGCATTGTATTTACTCTTTCTTTCTGAACTCTGGCTAAAATGCCAGGCCAGAGGTTACTATCTGGTTTTACATGTTCTTGAGAAATTTCATCCAGTAAGAGAGAAGGGTCATTCCTGTTCATTTTGCATTCCTTTCCAGACCTAGCAAACTACGCAAGTGATTCCGTGCATTGTTCAGCAGCCATTTGATCGTGCCAGGTGCAACTGAAAGCGACTCGGCCATTTTCTTTTCGTTCATATTCAGGAAATAACGCTGAACGATGACGGCACGATGACGAGGAGACAGGGTTTTAAGGGCATTTACCACCTCTTCCTTGAGCCGCACTTTTTCTGCCAGCTCTTCAGCAGATGCAGCCTGCAGGAGAAGATCCACGAATATCTCCACATCATCTCCCGCCCCATACTGTACCCAACGAATCGTCTTTCTACTCGCATTCAATGCAGAATTGATCACACTACGCATCAGGTAAGGTTCAAACGGACGTCTTTCATCAAATTTATGTATACATTGATAGATACGCACAAAAGTATCTTGAGCTACATCCTCCGCGATCTGCTCGTCATGGGTAATGAGATAGGCTGTCTGTATGGCTTTCCGTTGGTAACGGTTCACCAGGAACTCCAACCCACCAATATCGCCGTTTTTAAGTCGGCTGATTGCTTCAATATCATTCATAGGTTCTCCAATTTTGATGAGTACTCATATTATTGATACAAGAGCAAGATGAAAAAGGTTGGTATGATGAAACCTCACCAACAGACACTCTTTCCAGGTTGCTGATACAAGAAAACCCGGATCTATCCACCAATATTAATCCCTTGTTGTATCATTTTTTGAGCACCGTCGTCTTTATTTACCCACTTGTCACAGTGTTCCAGATGAATTATAGCGGAAGAAATTATCATCTTCCCCGAATACTCCTTAAGAGCTCGCTTTGGTTGCTTCTCTTTTTTATATGGCCTGTTCCAGTTTATTGGGAAAACCCGTATTCTGATACAATGATGCCAGGGTAGATATTCAATACATCTTCTCCTGGGTCCACTTGCCACAAAGAGATCAGGACTTCCTTCTTTATAGTTCATAAGAAAACTGTTAAGTTTTCTTTCAACAGGCCTGTTTGCGCCTGACGACATAATACATCGAGGTAATGAATTATGAAACACAAGACGCTTCCTTTTATTTTCTGTTGCCTTTGTCTTCTTATCGCATCAGCGCCATCCATCTGGAGTACCAGATCAGCACCAGCAATTGGAGAGTTCGCTGAAATTGACAACTACATCAGTAGCAGCATGCAGCAATTCAATATTCCCGGAGTAGCGCTGGCAATTACCCAGGGGGATGAGATCACACACAGTAAGGGATTTGGCACAGCCGGGAAAGGACAGTCAGTAACAGCGGATACGCCCTTCTACATCGGCTCGCAAAGCAAATCCTTCACGGCATTGGCGATCATGCAGCTCGTAGAACAGAACAAGCTCGCATTGGATGCACCCGTGCAGACATACATCCCCTGGTTCAAGGTTGCAGATGAACAGGCATCCAAAGAGATCACTGTTCGCAATTTGTTGCAGCATACCAGTGGGCTTTCGGAATCAGGGTATATGCCAAAATTACCAGCAGATGCCACGCTTGAGATGTTGGTGCGTGATATCGCGCATGCCCGCCTGGCTGCACCTGTGGGTACGAAAATGCAGTACTTCAATCCGGGTTACAGTATATTAGGCTACCTGATCGAGACTGTTTCGGGGCAATCGTACAGTGATTATTTACAAAGCCATATCTTTGAGCCGTTGAAAATGACCAACAGTTTTGCTGACCCCGCTGCTGCAAAAGAAGCCGGGCTGGCACAAGGGTATTCGCAGATGTTCATGCTGGCAGTACCGCTTGAACAACCTGTGAATGAATACGATATCCCTGCAGGATTCATCATGGCTTCCGCCAACGATATGGCACGCTTTATGATGGCGATGGTCAATGGAGGTGAATTGGATGGGGTACGCGTACTTTCTTCTGAAAATATTCAATTGATGTTCACCCCCAATATAGCTATCCATAGTTCGTATGGTTTTGGATGGTATATCGGCACCTATCATGGAGTAAAAAGCTTCACGCATGGTGGTGCAACGGAGCGTTTCCAAACCAGTGTGCTGATCTTGCCCGAAAAGAAACTGACCCTGGTAATGCTGGTCAATGAAAATCATCTGATCAAGGGAATGACCGATCTCAATACCATGTTCTGGAATGTGGCAGATCTGTTGACAGGCGATCCGATCACGACAAAGGAGATCCCTTCACTTGTTTATGGTTGGGGATTTCTACTGTTGCTGGTTTTCATCATCGTCTCGACCGTGCGCAAGATCATCAAGATGCCTCAATGGCGCAGCAAAATGCTCACCTGGGATACGCGCCGCCGCTGGCGGGATATTCTTCAGCATCTCTTTATGATAGCCATTACAGTTGTGATCATTGCAGTCATAGCGCCTGCTTTTCTACAACGAGGCTTCAGTATGAAATGGTTCGTTGGGTTCCTTCCTGATGTTGCTATTGTGATTGGTGCTTTGATACTGGAAGATATGATACAGGTGATCATGAAGATATGGATGATCGCTAGATGTAAAACAACCTGAGAGCTCGGTAGGCAGAAAATTACAATCTCTAGCATGTATTTCAAGTAAGGCGATTTGTAACTATTCATCTGGTGAGGGTAAATCTGCTGTAATAGTAATTATCTTCAAAATGCATAGATTGAACATGTAGATATTAAAACCAATTCTTTCGAAGGGAAATAAAAGTTATGTCTCCAAATGAAATTATTATACGCGGTGCACGAATGCACAATCTAAAAAATATTAACTTGAGTATCCCAAAAAACAAATTGGTGGTTTTTACAGGGTTATCTGGCTCAGGAAAATCAACACTGGCGTTTGACACTCTTTATAAAGAAGGTGCAAGACAATTTATGGAATCCCTAGGTTTAGTAACCGATGGAATGAGTAAACCTCAAGTCGACATGATCAGTGGGCTTTCACCTTCCATCTCCGTTGATCAGCATCCGGGAAATCGGAATCCGCGATCAACTGTGGGCACCGCTACTGAGTTGTTCACTTACTTGCGGGTGTTGTATGCTCGTCTGGGGCATCGTCCATGCCCAAAATGTGGACAGGATGTTCCTCCAGCATTAAATCTAAAGGAATTATCCATCGACGAAAATGAAGAAAACGCAGGTGAAGGGGATATGGTAGCATGCCCTCATTGCGGATCCCCTTTGCCTGAAATAAGCATGACTAATTTTTCCTTCAACAAACCTGCGGGGGCATGTCCTACCTGTACTGGTTTAGGTGTAATGGCAGATATTATTCTCGAAAAATGTTTTGATCCAACGAAAAGCCTGAAGAATAATGGTGTGCTGATATGGGATCCATTCAATGCGGAGCGTTTTCTCACCACGCTTCAAAGAGCTGGACAACACTATGGCTTCACTTTTGATATTGATCAACCAATTGGAGATTTAGGAGCAGTTCAGCATGATCTACTGTTTTATGGTGTAAATTCCAAGCAATTTACACAACATTTTCCAACTCATAAACCTCCTTCAACTGTTTTAAAAGGAAATTTTGAGGGCGTAATTACCAATCTTAAGCGGCGATATACCGATGGATTAACGGAATCGGGTTTGAAAGTAAAACTCGATACACTTTTTGCACGACAAACTTGCCCAGACTGTAAAGGCACTCGTTTATGTCTGGAAAGTCGCCAGGTAAAGGTAAACGGGTGTTCAATAATTGAAATCTCACAAATGTCATTAGAAGGCGTGGCGGCCTGGATACAAGCCCTTACCGATAGTTTGAGTGAAGAAGAGAGGCTTATAGCTGGTCCAGTGGTCGTAGATTTGATGGAACGTTTGAGTAGACTGATTACAATAGGTGTAGGTTATTTGACCATGGACCGCTCTTACCCAAGTCTTTCTGCAGGTGAAGGTCAACGCTTAAGGTTGGCAGCTCTATTAGGTTCTGGGTTGACAGGTGTTCTATATGTTCTCGATGAACCAACCATTGGTTTGCACCAACGTGATACTACTCGGTTGATCAAAGTCCTGCGCCAGTTGCGTGACCTAGGTAATACTGTACTTGTGATCGAACATGATATCGAAATGATAGAATCTGCTGACTATGTTATCGAATTTGGTCCAGGAGCAGGTAAATATGGAGGTGAAATTGTAATCGCTGGAACTCCAGCAGAAATTACCACTCATCCTACCTCCATTACAGGGAAATACCTTTCAAATCGTCGTCTTGCCGAAAAACCTCATCCACGCAATCAATCATCTCATCAATTGGTCATAAACGGAGCGAAGGAAAATAATCTTAAGGATATTTGTGTCTCCATCCCACTTGAGAGATTGGTAGCAGTAACTGGAGTCTCTGGATCGGGCAAATCATCGCTGGTATTCGATATTCTTGATCGAGCAGCACGGTGTAAATATTACGGAGCTTCAGAACCACCAGGAAAATACCAATCAATCGAGGGATGGGAATACATTGATCGCGTTGTGACAGTAGACCAATCGCCAATAGGAAGGATTCCACGTTCCAATGCAGCAACGTATACCGAAGTATTTACATCTATACGAGAAGTATTCGCTTCGGTTCAGGAGGCTCGTCAAAGAAATTTAACTTCTCGACATTTCTCCTTTAATGTTCCGGGTGGACGTTGTGAACGATGCGAAGGCGCAGGAGTGTTATCCATCAACATGCATTTCCTGCCCGATATTCAGGTACGCTGCCCTGTCTGTCATGGGATGCGGTTTAAAAAAGAGATTTTGGCAGTAAAACACCAAGGAGTGAACATAGCCCAGGTGTTGGATATGTCTATTGATGACGCCCTAAATCTTTTCAATATGGACCCCGAAGTTGTTAATCGTCTAAAAATTCTTTCTGAGGTTGGATTAGGTTACCTCCAATTAGGTCAACCCGCAACAACTTTATCGGGAGGAGAAGCTCAACGGGTCAAACTTGCCAAAGAACTATCTCGTGGTGGAAAAGGGCATACTCTTTATTTACTTGATGAGCCAACAACAGGTTTACATCTTGCTGATATCACCCGTTTGCTTTTACTCTTGCAACGCCTAGTAGATACAGGGAATACCGTAATAGTAGTAGAACACAATCTTGAATTGGTGGCTGCAGTTGATTGGGTGATTGACTTGGGGCCAGAAGGTGGAAATGCAGGAGGACAGTTGCTGGCTGCAGGTACACCATTATACATTTCACAATTTGCCAACACTATTACTGGTCAGTGCTTAAAACATTTGTTGTCAGTCTAGTTTCATGCCAAGTGAGATTTATCGGAATCACACAATTTTCATAGATACTCAATTTAGATGCGCTCTTCACCTCATTGTGAAGAGCGCTTTTCTTGCATTGTATAATGATATGGAAGTTTTCGATCTTCCCACTCGCCCTGTACACAGCACCTGGTTGCATTCTCTCTCATCCTCAATCCTGCCTGAATGCGTACAACTGGATTACTTGCTAATTCTTGATCAGGAGGTACAACCAATGATCCGATACATCATCGTCAGTATCATCAGCGGTATCCTGTTCGGGGTTATGGATGGCGTCATTAATATCAATCCCCTGGCGAAAAGGTTATACGAGGTCTACAAACCAATCGCAAGAACATCTATCAATCCTTTGAAGGGCATTGTTATTGACCTGGCATATGGCTTTATTATGGCGATCGCATTTCTCCTTCTCTACACAAGCCTTCCGGGAGAAACCGGTTTCCTCAAAGGTATATGTTTTGCTGTTCTGGTGTGGTTTTTTAGGGTGGTTATGAACAATGCGTCGCAATGGGTGATGTTCAAAGTGCCGGTCAAAACGCTGCTCTATTCCGCTATCACCGGATTGGGAGAAATGCTGATCCTGGGCATGTTCTATGGGTTAACACTGAAACCGGTTTAATGATATTTATCATTGAGAACATCAGGGAAGGAAACCGCATATCAAATGAACTATATGCTTAAGAATTACCAGAAAGGATTTGAGGCTGATCAGGCTCGGATCGGGATTGAAGTGGCGAAAAAATGGCTCTGGCCTTATGCCTACGATGAAGAAGACCTGGTGAAAATCCATGCTCAACCCGATTTTGACCCTGATACGCGGATCTATTGTTTCCTGGATGGCAAAATGGTTGGATGTATGTATGCCCTCATCAAACCGATGGGAGAGGATGGAATAACATCAGCCTACCTGGATCTTCCGCGCATGCTTCCTGACCACGAGCCTGCAGCACACATGTTGGTTGAAAAGATGATCAGCATCCTTCAGAAAAAAGGTGTTTCACGTTTGTTTGGTCATGTTACCAGCATGGCACCGGGTGATATAGAACTGGCGCGGGCGATGGGTTTCGAGATAAAGGATTGGGGGTTCAAAATCTATTACTCTTATGAGATGGAACAGGGATATCTTGACCTCCCGGCAGAAAAAGCAAAAGAAATTGATCCAGCCCGAGATTTGGAAAGCTGTGCTGAAATTGCCACCCATTGGTATGGACGTGATAAGTGCTGGTGCATGGTTCTTTTGAGAGAGTGGCACGAACATGGGATCATTACACACCAGGGTGTATGGGATGATGGGATCCTCGCTGCATCATGCATGGCTGCCTCAAACGTGTTACGTCCTTCTACTGCAGCTATCTACTACATCTACACTCCC